>JAYSRS010000676.1:0-7632 GCA_043720935.1 Saprospiraceae bacterium | reverse complement strand
AACAAGCTGCCTCCTAAAAAATCCTTCAGATGGCGATTTTCGAGCGCAGCGAGAAAGAGCCAGTAAAATACGCTTTTATTTACTTAACGTTCCTTAGGTACAAAAGGTTGTCTTTTTTCTCTAGCAATAATTTTATTTTATCCATAGTAGGCATTGTTTTGTTTGAAATTTTCTCGTGCAAATATAAAGGCATTTATTAAAAATCCAAAACTACAATAAAAAAAGGCTTCTCCAAGCGCAAAACCGCGTTGTGAAGCCTTTTTTAGGGCGAAATACTGAGGGGTCATTTTTACACATTTATTAGAAAATGGTTTTTAATAGGAGACAACGGTTAATAATACCTTAAAAAAGGCATTGGTAAGTTAAATTTACTTTTGCAACTTTGCGCCGTTATTGACAATCATTTTTATAAAAAACAAACCCCGATTACTCATTAGTAATTGGATAAAATCTGTTAACGCTATGAATAAAACAAGGATTCAAAGCCCATCAATGCGCCTCGTTCAATCGAGTTTTATGCTTTCTTTTTGTCTCATTAGTCTGCCTTGCGCGGCTGTATGGTCGCAAAAACCCGCTTTGGTGACAACCAAAATTGATACCCTCAAAACGCCCATTCCAACAATGGGGGCAACGACGAAAGCCTTGCCCGAACGCGTTGTGAAAGCCGATTCGCTCAACAAAATGCCTAAAAAAGAGGCAATTGTGGCCAATTCTGTACCAATACCGCCGAAAAGGGAAGAGAAAATGGCCGCAAAGGGTATTGACAAAGGTGTTGATAAGACCATAGAAAAACCTGCAGAAAAAGCAGTAAATGGCACTGTTGAGAAAACTGTTGAAAAAACAACGGAAAAAGCACCCCTCAGTAAAACGACCGAAAAAACGCCTGCGCCCGTCGTTGCTGCACCAAAAACCGTCGCGCCTGCCACCGCATCTACACAAACGGTTGCATCGCCTACGCAAGCGACTAAAACAAAAGTAAACGTGTCGCCGATAAATACGCCTAGCCCTGGTAGAATGGGGAGTTGCATCGAATTCTATCCCAACAAAGCGGTGATTTCAGAGAATTCCATTGCTTGTTTGAAGGAAATGAGTAAATTGTTAATCACGAATAAAAACCTAAAACTCAATGTCGCAGCGAGCCTTTTACCAACTGAAAAAGTGTTTGACGCCTTGGCTTTGAAGACCGAACGGGCTAAAACAATTCGTAATTATTTCATTCAAAGCGGTGTCGAAGCATCAAGAATTGCCGTTAAATTGACGGATAAAGTAGAAGAAACGCCAATTGTGATGACCCCTCAGTAATTTTGTTTTTTTTTTGTCATTTAGAAGGAATCTCTATTTTGTAGTGTCATCAACACCACTACAAAATAGAGATTCCTTTTGAATGACGAAAAACAAAGCAGATATTATTCACGTTATTTTAATCATTCAAATTCCAATCGTATTCTAAATACGTCACCTTTGCCGTCTTAGCCGCCTTGGTTTTAGCGTATTTATTGACAAAATCAACGACGTTGCCAAAGTCTTTGCCGTACCAATCAAATATTTTTGACACTTTAAGGGCATCTTTTTCTATCACCGTTCTTGATGAATTGACAAATTGACGCGTCCGTTGTTCCAATAATTTATTCACATTTTCCGCCGTAAACGCTTCATTTAATAGCGGCGGACACGATTTTGCAGCGCAATTCAAGGCAAAATGAATCCGTGCGTCGCCCATCGGACGGAGAATGTTGTTTTCAATATCGTTCAAACTCAATTTTTTTCCTCCATTCGCATACCGTTTCACATCCCACGGTTTGCCGCCGTCGAGTTTCGTAATGCTCGACAACGGATAATTCGACACTATCAAGCGTACTGTAACGGCATTGTAGGCATTAATCCAATACGCCAAACGCGCTTCTTTCGACGCATTTTCCGTCGGCACATCTTCGTTGAGCGCACGTATATACGCATCCAAGAGTTCTGCATCTGCTTTAAATTCTTTGTAATTGACCTTGCCCGTTGCCGATACATTTTTTTTCAATAAATCATTCCAAACGGCGTGGTCAAAAGCGACATTTTTAGATAGCTTCACAACTGCAACTGCTTTATTATCAACAACTTGTGAAGAATTTTGAACAGGCGTTTGAGGCGTTGCCTCCGTTGATTTTGTGGGCGTTGTGGGCATTTTTTCAGCCGTTGTGGGCGTTGCATCAGCCATTTTAACGGTTGTTTCAGCCGCGTTTTGAGGCTTGATTTCCACCATTTCACCTGATTTTTCAACAGTTTTTTCTGCCTCAACGGGCTTATCAACGACGGCCATATCAGCTTTTTCAACGGCTTTGGTTGCCACCTTTTTATCAGTAGTTTTAGCCGTATTTTCAACAGCTTTAACCACCGCAACGGGCGTATTTTCGGCTTTTTGAGTAGCTGTTTTTGAACAACTTTGGGCGATTATTGAGCCAAACGATAAGGCCATAAAAGCAGGGAGAAATGCTATTTTTTTCATCTTTTTATTTTTAAATTAGTGAAAATTGCTGGTTATGTGATGATAAATTTATTACTGTTTGAACTTTGATTGCTTCGTGCCTCGCAATGACTTTTGAAATTTTAAATCCGTTAATGCCGCAAAGTACCCCTCAGTATTTCACAGAAAAATCACAAAAAACGGTCTTTAACGAAACATTAGGACTTACCCACGTAGCGCGACCTTAAGGTCTGCGTTACTGCATTAGGACTTACGAAATAGACAACCATTCAGATTTTCGTTTTAAAACGCGTGATTTTTGAAAAAATCCCTCAATTCCTGCTTTGATTGTCTATTTTCGCCCCGCGAAACTCATTTATACTGAGGGGGTCTAAAAATTAGAAATTAAAAACTATCGGAATTACCGGTTTTATGTCGCAAACCAATTTTTAAGTAAAAAATGGTGTTTTTGCGGCAAAAGATTTAGGAAATTTTGCAAATTTCCTAAATCTGACACCCCCTCTGTATTTTGCGACATAAAGCCGATAATTCCGTAAACTATTATGCTTAAATATGCTCATATTGCTATCATCTATTTAATTGGTGTCGCATTTAGCTTGATCGGCGGCTACTTCAAAATGGAATCATGGCCTTACGCATCTGAATGCTTGTTGATAAGTACGGCTTTACAAGTTTTCGCCGTCGCCACGTTGATTTTTAAAATAATTAAACAAAAAGGATTTAAAGAGTGAAAAGTTATAAGTGATAAGTTATAAGTGAAAAACAATAAGTGAAAACTGCACTTACTCATTTTTATACTTACGACTTTTCACTTTTCACTTTTCGCTTACAACTTTTCACTTAAAAAAAGATGTCTGTAAAAGTCAATAATTTAACGAAAATATACGGCACACAACGCGCCTTATCGGCTGTGTCTTTTGAAGCAAAAGCGGGTGAAATTCTCGGATTTTTGGGGCCAAATGGAGCTGGAAAAACGACGACGATGAAAATTTTGACCTGTTTTATTCCACAAACTGAAGGGACAGCGGAAGTTTGTGGCTTCGATGTCGAAAAAAATGCGCTCGAAGTGCGCCAAAAAATCGGCTATTTACCCGAACACAACCCACTTTATAAAGATATGTATGTCCGTGAGTATCTGGAATTTGTGGCGGGTTTGCACAATTTGCCCAACAAAAAACGGCGCGTTGCGGATATGATTGAACGCGTCGGTTTGGGTGTCGAACAAAACAAGCAAATCGGGGCATTGTCAAAAGGTTATCGGCAACGCGTCGGCCTCGCACAAGCGATGATGCACGACCCCGCCGTATTGATTCTCGACGAACCGACTTCTGGACTTGACCCTAATCAATTGGTCGAAATTCGTAAATTGATTAAGGATTTGGGCAAAGAAAAAACCGTCATTTTTTCCACGCACATCATGCAAGAAGTGCAAGCCTTGTGCGACCGCGTGATGATTATAAACAAAGGAATAATTGTGGCAAATGACACAATTGATGTTTTGCAAAACCGCATCAAGGGCGAAAATGTCGTCACAATTGAGTTTTCAGAAGCCGTTAATGATGCGCTTTTGAATAAAATTAAAGGCATAAAAACCATTAAACGCCTTGAAAATAACCGTTTTCAATTGCTGTCTGATTTAAAAACGGATATTCGGGCGGATGTTTTTCGCTTCGCCGTTGACCGCAATTTAACGCTTTTAGAAATGAAAAAAGAAGTGTTTAGTGTGGAAGATGTGTTCCAAGAGTTAACTAAATAACGCTAAATCAATTAATTATAATCTTAATTTTTATATTGTTTAAAATTTAAAAATCATGGTAGCTGAATTAAAAATGCCCTTGTCAAATGTACAAGTTGAACTATTGAAGATGTACACAACCAATCTTTCAGATGAAGATTTAGGCGAATTGCGCGATATGATGGCTCAATTCTACGGAAAACGGGCAATTCGTCGTGCCGATAAAATTTGGGATGAACAAGGTTTGACGGATGCCGACATGGATAAATGGTTGAACGATGAAAATCAATAGATTTAAAATTCCTATTATAAAACTTGAAGATTTCGAAGCTGTTTTAAATAAATATTTGCAAAAAATAGCTTGATAAAAATTAAAATTAATACCCTTATTGTGAAAAAAAGATTGCTCATCATTGCCCTCCTAAGTGTCTCTATACTGAGGGGCCTCGCTCAAAAAAAAGAGAACATCGTTACCAAAAATTTTAAATTTGAAAACGGCATTTACGCTAGTTTTTCAGATTGGCAACGCAACAAACCGACGTATAAATGGGATTCAATTGAAACAACTTTTGCTGTCAATCCCGTGACGTTTTTGATGCAAATGGAGGTTTTGCGGGTCAAAAAAACGGGAAAAGTGGCGCAAATTGACTCAATTTGGGGCGTTGTCGTGGATGGCATTCCTTACGTGCGGTTGCCGCGACACGAGATTGCGAAGCCGACAACCTGTTTTGCGGGCTTTATACTGAGGGGGGCCTTGTGTTATTTTCAATACGAAACTTCGGTGCAGACGCAAGTACCGATTACGGCCTATATTCCCGAAACGGGCGAGGCATTTATGACCCGAAATGTGAGCAATAAAACGCCAATAATTAAAGAAAAATTAATGGATTATAAAACGGGGAATATCATTGATTTAACGTTAAATAATTTTAAACAATTGATAACGGACGATAAAGATTTATTGGTAACAGTTAATGAATTAAAACCTAATGAAATTAAAGAGAAATTATTTAAGTGCATTTTAATTTATAATGACAGAAATCCTGTTTTTTTAAAATGAATTAAATAGCTATCCTCTTTCAATTCTTAATTTTTAATTCTTAATTCAAAAAAACTATGTTTTCAATATTCAAAAAAGAAATAAATACCTTTTTTTCGTCTTTAATTGGCTATATTGTCATTGGTATTTTCTTATTATTAACGGGTTTATTGTTGTGGATTTTTCCCGACACGAGTTTATTAAATCAAAATGTGGCATCAATTGACCAATTATTTGATTTAGCACCGATGATATTTACGTTTTTAATTCCCGCAGTCACGATGCGTTTATTTGCAGAAGAAAAACAAACAGGCACAATTGAATTTTTAACCACAAAACCCTTGACAGACTGGGCAATTATTGGTGGAAAATACGGTGCGGGTGTTGTTTTAGTCGCTTTAGCATTAATTCCAACCTTGGTTTATTACGTAACGATGTATCAATTAGGCTCACCAAAAGGCAATTTAGACAGTGGGGCAATTGCGGGAAGTTATATTGGTTTATTGTTTTTAGGCAGTGCCTTTGTCGCTATTGGTTTATTTGCGTCTTCATTAACAAACAATCAAATAGTGGCATTTTTAATTGCTGCTTTTTTATGCTTTTTTATGCACTGGGGCTTTGATTTTTTAAGTCGTTTGCCCATTTTTTCCGCAAAAGGCGACGATATTGTACAAATGTTTGGCATTACGTATCATTATCAATCTATCTCACGCGGCGTTGTTGTTTTAAGCGATGTGGTGTATTATTTTAGCCTTATTGGTTTGTTTTTATTGATGACTAAAATGTCTTTGGAAAGCAGAAAATGGTAAGTTATACTCCGCTGCAATAGGTTTTGTGCATTTGTTTCTATCAATCATTTATCATTTGCACAAAACCTAATTCGGAGAAGTATAACGGTTAACGATTAATGGTTAACCGTTAACGGTTAATGGTTAACCGTTAACGGTTAATGAAATCATCGGTTATTTATTGCATTGCGGCGTAGCTGCAAAATCTTGGTAATATAAAATCACGAATACACGATTTCAAATGCGGTGTAACCGCAAAACAAGCAGTTTCGCGGTTACACCGCGTAAAAAAGTGGTGGTTTATTTAATATTACCGAGATTTTGCAGCTACGCCGCAATGCGGTATTTAACCGATTAATCCGAATTTCAATTTTAATTAAATAGAAGTATGAACGAATTAATAGACGATAATCAAGACGCATTTTCGTCGGACAATGCACCGACAACGCCCGTCAAAGAGGCCCCTCAGTATCAGACGCCTGACATGCACCCGATAGCGATTTTAGCGGTTTGCTTGGCTTTTTTTATGGTCGGCAACCTCTTGTGCGGCGGCATTATTCTCATTTTAGCAAAGCTAGAAGGCTTGGATTTTACGCAATTATTGAGCAGTTTGAACGAAAATTCACCGATTGGCAGCCGCAATTTTATTCGGATGGTGTTGTTTCTCAACCACGTTTTTAGCTTTATTCTACCCGCCATTTTTACGACCCTATTTGTTTATAAAAAATTGGCTGTCAATTATTTAAAAATAGACAAATTACCCAATTTGACGACTATCGGGCGTGCTTTTTTATTGCTTGTCGTGAGCATTCCGTTGGTGCAATACAGCTATTTACTCAATAAAATGATACCACTGCCGCAATGGATGAAAGGCATGGAACAAGACACCTCGCGGATGCTCGAAGCGATTATCACGAAGGAACATTGGTACGAAGCGGTCGTCAACGTCTTCCTCATCGGCGTCATCCCCGCGATAGGCGAAGAAATGCTATTTAGGGGTATTTTGCAGCAACAAATTGGGCGATTGTTGAAAAACGAACACGTTATGGTATGGCTATCCGCAGCAATTTTTTCGGCGATTCATTTTCAATTTGAAGGCTTTTTTGCACGCATGATTCTCGGGGCGATATTGGGTTATTTGTTCGTTTGGACACGCAATTTGTGGGTGTCGATGATTGTACATTTATTGAATAACAGCATTCAAGTTGTCGCTATTTATACCGCAAATATCAAACCGTCAGAGATGGATAAAATGGGTGGCGAAGATAAAATGACGTGGTGGATGGCGTTAATTTCCTTGATTTTAGTGGCAATTGTGGGTAATTTGATTAAAAAAGGAGATGAAGAAGGAAATCTTACGTGAAGTTGAAATCTGTACAAGAGGATTTGTAAGAAATAACTTCCCATTCTAATTACTTTGCACACCCTACCACAAACGTCGTCATTGCGATGAAGTAGTGGGCAACAAAAATGGGGAAGTTATTTTTACAAATTCCCTAAGTACATCGTAAATTAAATAACTTAATAATTTGTGGTTTAAAAAATCTTAGGAAGATTGAAGGAATCTTCCTAAGATTAAGCACGAATTTCGTGTTTTACA
>JAYSRS010000675.1:0-7677 GCA_043720935.1 Saprospiraceae bacterium | reverse complement strand
AACAAGCTGCCTCCTAGAAAAAACCTTTAAAGGGCGTCTTTCGAGCGAAGCGAGAAACAGCCCGTAAAATGCGCTTTTATTTTTTCAACGTTCCTAAGAGGAATAACTACAAAGAATGGATTACCTGTTGGACACGCAATTGGCAAATAGTAGAAATCATATTATTTTAACTAGGGGATTGTGTAAAATTATATTTACTCATCTAGTGCTTGGAAAAAGCAATTTAACACTGTGTCACTTAATTTACACAATCCCTAAATTAAACAAATAAAAAATGGAAGATAACTTTTTTTGGGAAATTATTGGAAACTATAATTCGGAAAGTGGAGAAAGTAAATATTGTAACGACGTCACCAATAAGCTTTCTGTCATGCCAATAACTCATATTTATCAATTTGAAATTATTTTACAGCAAAAGATGCGTAGTTTATGCAATTGGGATTGTTATGGTGTTTTTGCTTTGATGGAACTAGTATCTGACGATCATCCATTTCAAGATTTCAGATTGTGGATAATAGCCCATGGGGAGTCATTTTACACAAAATTTTTGAAAAATCCTGAACTGCTTTCCGACGAATTACTAAACGCTTATAATCACAATGAGTTTTATCTTGAGTCGCTTTCAAGTGTCACACTTGACGCCTTGATGAAACAAAAAAACATTGGATATTTAGAATATTTTAAAGATAAATCTTTTTTAGACCCTCGTGAATATGCCCATAATATTGATGGGGGTTATGGTTATATTAATGATTTAACTGGAGAAAAACTATCTTCCAATGAAGATTATCAACGTAAATATCCTAGAATTTTTGATGGAACAGAAGGTGAATTTCTAAGGTATAAAGAAAGTAATAGCCTTTGAATTTATATTCTCTTGTTTTTACAAAAAAATGAAACTTTCAGTATCAGCATAAAAGAGCCACTTTTTGCTTAGTTTCTAAGCAAAAAGCGGCTTTTTTTATGCGCAATACTGAGGGGGTATTAAAATTTCGCAAAAGCCATTTTGCTACTTTTAAAACCCACTTCTTTTTATTTTTTAACTTTTTTTTAAGTTTTCAAAAACCAAATAAACCCTTTACTCCGTAGATAAACCCGTGACTACACGAGCCACAATGAACAGAACTTACGTCCACAATCCCGCACTATCTAAATTCGTGAAAATGTAGATTTTCACAATTCCCTACTTCTCTGTATAACTTAATTCATGTAGGCTTTTTATGCCTAAAATTCCTCAACATACTGAGGGGTCTAGTCATTGCTTTGCCTATAACTATTTAACAATCATAAACTTACAAATTTTTTTTCTCAATCAACAATCACTTTTAGCATACAAATAGACAAGCACCAAAGCAATCCTTTTTTTTAATTAATTTTTATTAACTACACATGAAGAACATCACTATTTTCAGTGCAAAAGCCCTCGCGGTTTTGGGCTTGGTCGCTTCGATTGCCTATTTCGGCAACGAGACGCAGTATTTGGAAGCATCGAGTCACCGGGAAGCCCCGATGATTGCGAATGACCCTTTGGCAGACAACACGGATTTGTACGCCTTCCGCAGTCCCGACAATCCGAACACGGTGACGATTATTGCCAATTATGTCGGCTTGGAATTGCCGCAAGGTGGGCCGAATTACGCCTCGTTTGGCGAGGACATTCGCTACGAAATCCACGTCAAAACGAACGCCGCATCGTTTGGTGACGACCTTTTGTACCGTTTTACGTTCTCAAAAACGAACGAAGACCCGACGACCTTCTTCAATATTCGCCTCGGCAAGCAGAATTTGAAGACTACCTACAAGCTCGAACGCCGCTTTGGCAACAACGGTGCTTTTGTAACGCTTATCGAAAACGGCGTTGTACCACCTAACAACATCGGCCCACGCTCGATTGACAATCCGACGCTTGGTTTGGGTAAAACCTACGAGCAAATCATGCAAGCAGCGATTACAAACACGTCGAACAACCTTGAAAAAGTGTTTTGCGGCCCCGTTGACGACCCGTTTTTCGTGGATTTAGGCGGTATTTTCGACCTCGGCCAAACGCGTCAAGCGGGTGGTGCGCGAGATGGCGTTGGCTGTACGAACGTTCACGCGATTGCTTTGCAAATTCCAATTCAGTTGTTACAAAAGGATTTGAGGCCGATTTCGCAAGCGACAAGCATTTTAGATGGTAATTTTATCATCGGTGTTTGGGCATCTGCAAGCCGTCCTCGGGTGACGACTTTGCGCGACGGAGGTTTGAAACCAATGACTTCAGGCGACTGGGTTCAAGTGTCGCGTTTGGGTATGCCGTTGACGAACGAAGCGGTCATTCCGATTGGTCAAAAAGACAAATGGAATTATGGTACGCCGTATCAAGGTGAGGGTGATTTCGACGTGTATTTCAATAATCCAGAATTGGGTTTGTACATGGACGACCGTCAATTCGGCGGTGCAGTGCCTGCTTTGGCCGATTTGCGGATTCAAACAGCAGCAAAAACCGTTCTCGGTGCAGTGGATTTTGGCAACGGCAAAGACGGCCTTTGGGTCATAAAAGGACACCCTGCAACGACGGGAACGGCTTTGGACAATGCGATTTTTGGCAATTATTTGCTCCGCAGAGGGCAGCCGCGCTCGGTTGATTTGTTGCCAATTTTCCACGCGGGTGTGCCAAATTTGCCGCCTTATCAGTTGGCAACAGGCAAAACACCAGGCAATCCGTTGACCGTTGGCAAGCCTTTTATCAATAATTTTATGCCGTCTTGGTCACTTATTCCTACCGATATTCGCTTTGGCGATATGTTGCGTTTGAATATGGCCGTGCCGCCGACACCGCGCAATGACCCTAAATTTAGCAGCGAAGGTTTGATAGCCGCCGCCGTTTTGGGTTTGACAGATACGGCGTTTAACAAAACAAATGCGCTTCAATTTATCCCAAATATGGATGGTTTTCCTAATGGCAGACGCTTGGAAGACGACGTGACGCGCATCGAATTACAAGCCGTGGGTGGAGCAGTTTTGGCAGCAGTCGGCTTGTGGTACGACGATTGGGTCATCGGTCAATCGCCTTTGACGCCAAAATTGTTGAAAACGTTGACTTACACAACGGGCGTTGAAAAAAATGACAAAGCGTTCAGAAGCACCTTCCCGTACATGGCTTTGCCGCATAGCGGATTTGGCAATTGCGGCGGCGTTCCTGCGGGAACAGTTTTCCCTGCGAACGATTTGCGGGCAATGAACGACCCCTCAGTAATAAATGGAAAATTGGGCATTGGCGCACCGTCTGCTGTTTTCAGAGTCGGTGAAAATCCTTTCCAAACCCAAACTACTATCACCTATCGGACAACCGAAGCCGCGCAAGTAAGCGTCGTTGCCTACGATTTGATGGGTAAAATGGTCAAAGTATTGGAAGACCAAACGCTTTCGGCGGGTAGCTACGAAACAAAATGGAACGCGAGTGGCTTACCAAACGGGACGTACATCGTGCGGATTTTGATGGATGGCAAAACGGCACAAACCGTTAAGTTGACAAAAGCAGAATAATGAATTTACAAGGCGTTGATTATCAACATATTGCAAGCCTTTTTTACCTCATTCATTGTCAATTTTTAAAAGGTATTTGGGCTATTTATTGCCCGTTAGGATTTACGCCTTGCATCGTTGCGTTTTTTGACGCGATGGTGTGAGGCGTTTTTTTATGCTATTATGCCCCCTCAGTATTTTTAGATTTTTTCGGCTAAAATCAAGCGTTAACAAGCTCATAATTTAAACTTCTGTAAAAGACTGTCAAGGAAATGTAAACCTCTTTTTAGTCCCAAAAACGCGGGCTACATTTGACCCATGAATCGAAAAACGATACAAACATTGGTAATTTTGGCCGTCGTGGCCTTGTCGGGCTTGATGACCGTGCAAATCGTGTGGTTCAAGCAAGCCTACGATTTGCAGCAACGGCAATTTTCCGAAAAAGCCAATTCCGCACTCCATTTGACGGCCAATCAATTAACAGATTTTAAAAATACGACCCCCTCAGTAATTCAGACGTCAACGAACACTTTTAGGGTGCAAGTCAACGCTTGTTTGAATCAAGACAGCTTGCCGTTGCACCTACAACGTGCCTTTGCGGCTTACGGAACGGCGGGTGACTACAATGTGTCGGTCAATGACTGTAACAATAAAGATAAACTATTAGCTTATAATTTTGAGTCACTTACGAAGAACAAAAAAATAGTATCTGAAAATATCACGCAAGACGAGCCGTGTTATTATCTTGATGTCACGTTCAACGACAAGCCAAAAACCTTGATGCAAGAGATGTGGTTTTGGGTTTTTGCATCGGTTTGTTGCCTCTTGGTTTTGGTATTTTTTGCGTACAGTTTATACGTTTTATTCAAAGAAAAACAGTTGGCCGAGATGAAAAAAGATTTCATCAACAACATGACGCATGAGCTTAAAACGCCCATTTCTAACATAGCGATTGCGAGTGAAATGTTGAAAAATCCAAGGCTTTTTGCGGATTCTGATACCGATTCGACTAAAAAAATGCGGCACTATGCGGACATCATTCAGCAAGAAAATGAGCGACTGAAACAGCAAGTCGAGCGCGTATTGACGATGGCTTTTTTGGAAGAAAAAACAATGGATTTGAAACTAGAATCGGTTGATATTAATGATTTATTGACGACGATTTTAGGTCATTTTTCGTTGAGAATACGACAGTTAAATGGCGTGATTGAGTTTAAAAAACAACCACATTTGTCGCCGATTAAAGTCGATAAATTTCATATTTCAAACGTCATTCATAGCCTTTTGGACAATGCGGTTAAATATTCCAAAAGTACACCTGTTATTACAATTTCAACCGAAAATACGGCCAAAGGTGTTCAAATCGTGGTGGCTGACAAGGGAATTGGCATAGAAAACGCTGCACAACGCTTGGTTTTCGATAAATTTTACCGCGTTCCGACGGGCGATGTGCATGATGTGAAAGGCTTTGGTTTAGGTTTGACATATGCTAAAATGATTGTCGAAGCACACGGCGGGACGATTAAAGTGGCAAGTGAAGTAGGTAAAGGCAGTCAATTTTTTATTAATTTGTAATTGTATCACGGACTTTAGTCCGTGAATCCACACAACATTCACGGACTGAAGTCCGTGATACAATTTAAATATGGAAAACCAGAAAGAAAAAACGAAAATCCTCCTCGTCGAAGACGACGAAAACATGGGGTATTTAGTCAAAGACTACCTCGAAATGACGGGCTTCGCCGTCGAATTAATTACTGACGGGGCGGCGGTGATGCCCGTTTTTATGGCCAAAAAGTTTCATATTTGCTTGCTCGATGTCATGTTGCCGCAAAAGGATGGGTTCACTTTGGCTACTGAAATGCGGCAATTCAACGCCACAATGCCGATTATTTTTTTGACCGCTAAAAACGTCAAAGAAGACCGTTTGCGCGGCTTTCGTATTGGTGCAGATGATTATGTGACAAAGCCGTTTAGTATCGAAGAACTGCATTTGCGGATTGAAGCCGTGCTGAAACGGACGATGGCCTTGCCTACGCGCGCAGACGAGCAACATCTGATAAAATTTGGCAATTCGATATTCAATACGGCCAATCAGACAATCAATACTGAGGGGGTCGAAACGCCGCTCACTTTCCGCGAAACGAAGATGTTACAACTCTTTTGTCAACATAAAAATAAGTTATTAGAGCGCGATTTTATCTTGAAATTGGTCTGGGGTGATGAGGTGATTATCGTTGGTCGGAGCATTGATGTATTTGTTTCGCGCTTGCGTAAGTTATTGAAAGACAACCCCTCAGTAAAAATATCGAACGTGCATAGCGTTGGTTATCGGTTCGATTTATCGGAGTGACATTACTCAATGGCACACTGATTTGACGGATACAATGGATTTACACGGATTTTTCTACAAGGGATTTTACTTAAAAAATCCTTTTAAATCAGTCGTATCCGTCTAATCAGTGTGCCATTTTAGCCGCTTTGCGTAACAATATTCTAATATTTCAATATCCTAATTTTCTCATTTTTTAAATTTTAGAAAACATGAAAAAGCTTTGCTACCTGCTTTGCTTAATGGCATTGCCGTGCCTTTTAGCCGCTCAACAAATTGCGCCACAAAAGGAAAATCACCTATGGGGTATCGTCACGATTGACAGCTTGCAACACGCACCCTAGCCAACACTTTTTTACGACAACAGCAACGCTTGGCACAGCCTCGCCGAAGGTTGGTTCAAGTTGGGCGAGAAAGAAAAAGCCCTCGCTGCCTTAGAATACGGCTTAAATATGAACAAAGACGCCGCTTTTTCTAAGGCGTTTTTGACTTTGCAGAAAGAAATTTTAGCAAAATAATTTCAGAATGATGAATTAAGTAGGTGAGTGTATTTAATCGAGTTGACAGGGCGTTGCCTTTAAAAGTTAAAGTTTGACTTTCAAAGTGTCAAAGCCCTAAAAAATCATTATCAATTAGGATAGGACAACGCCCTATCCTGATTGTTTTTTTTTAAAACCCACAATGAAACGCCGCAAACGCTGTTCAAGCATTCATAAACCCTTGATAGTTAGCTACTTGCAAAGTGAATTTAGGTGATTATACTCACTTTTAGTTGACTTATTTAAGCGTTTTAAATAGATAACATGTACTACATTGTGTAAAACCGCCGTATGTTTGCCTGCTTATTTTGCATGAAATATTAACTAAAATTGAAGAAGGACGCAGACATTGGATAGATATAACGCTAAAACTTAAACAATAAAGCCTTGATATAGTCTGTATTCCGCCAAAAAAAATAAAAATAGTGAAAAAATCCGTCATTGTTATTCTTATACTTTTCGTCGTTTTAGCACTTGACCAAGCTTTGAAAATTTGGGTCAAGACGCATTTTTGTTATGGCGAAGAACGCGCTATTCTCGGCCTCACGTGGGCGCGACTCAATTTTGTCGAAAACCCAGGAATGGCTTTTGGCTGGAAATTTGGCGGCGAATACGGCAAGCTGGCTTTGAGCCTTTTCCGCATTGCGGCAATCGGTTTTTTGATATATTACATCGCTCGATTGGTCAAAAGCAGCGTCAGTTATGGCGTTTTGATTAGTTTTTCATTGATTTTAGCAGGTGCAATCGGCAATATTATTGATTCTGCCTTCTACGGAATGATTTTTAGCGAATCGGATTGGCATTGTTTGACGGGACCAGCCAAGCTTTTTCCCGCCGAAGGTGGCTACGGAAAGTTCTTGCACGGCAAGGTCGTCGATATGTTGTTCTTCCCTTTGTGGCACAATTCAACGGGCGAAGTCATGTTTTTTCAACCCGTTTTCAACATCGCCGACTCGTCAATTACAATTGGCGTTTTGAACATTTTGTTTTTTCAACGTCGTTACTTTAGCGGTGCAGATGAGTCTGAAGCACCGATAGTTGGTGGTAGTCAAGTTCTAAAAACCGAAGAAGCCGTTGATAATCAAGAAATTGTAACCGAAACGGCTGAAAATGCCCAAAATACTGAGGGGCCTCTCGAAGATAAAAGGAAAGAGTTATGAGTTATGAGTTATGAGTTATGAGTTATGAGTTATGAGAGATAAGTTATGCGAATTAAGAGTTGAAACACGCCAAATCCGTTAGGATTTGTACATTTATAGATAAAATGATAAGCGGAGTACCTCGAATCCAGAGGATTCGCAC
>JAYSRS010000674.1:0-2731 GCA_043720935.1 Saprospiraceae bacterium | reverse complement strand
TTATAAAAAATAAAATACGTAAAGTGTTGATTACCAACATTTACGAAATCTTTAAGATTTCGTAAATGTGCGCTGTACCATAAAGCCGATAATTCCGTTATATTTTACAAATTCCCTTAACCTTAAATCAATTTAAAAATATCATCAACCGATAGAACAAAAGTCGGCAAAACGGGGGCGGCACTGCACAATTCTTCTACTTCAAAGACTTCAATTTTTTTAGCCGAATGAAACACATAAACCATTTTTTGCTCTGGAAAAATGTGCCACAACACTTTTACACCCGCCTTGAAATATTCAATAACCTTTGTCGTGACGACATTTATAGGGTCAAAAGTGGAGATAACTTCAATCACAAATTCAGGCGTTTCGTTGGTTTTAGCCACGCTCAATCGAATTTGCGCTTTCGTAAAATAGGCCATATCGGGCTTACGCCATTGCGTATCTGATGTCCAAACCTCGGTTTCGGCCAACAAATTACCATTTGACTGTAAGCCAAGTGCGTAGAATAAGTCAATGAGATTTTGGACGATGTAACTTTCTGATTGCTTCATAGCGATTGTTTTCTCAATTAAACCATTATTCCATTCCAATTTAAAACCGTTCGCGCCTTTTCGGTATTTTTCGAGAAATACCTCAAGCGGAACGCGACGCGGCGGCTTCTCCATTTTAGGTTGCGGCGCGTGTATGATAGGCTCGGCTGTGTGTGCTGCGTAACTCATTTTAAATTATTTTTGACAAATGTACTAGCCCTTATTTGATTTTAGGTCAATAAAAAGGGCTTTTGTTGGAATATTTAATTATTACTTATGAAAAATAAAAATGTGGCAAACAGGACATTATTGATTTTTAAAAACGGATAAATCAAATTCAAACCCGTGTAAAACATTTTCGCCCGACAACGTGCCGTCGAAACCATCAACCGTATCAATCGAGCCATTTTTCCGATAAATGTAGGCTTTTTCTTTTTTAGGGTCAATCAACCACGCCAATTGAACGCCGTTTTCAATCCATTCATCCATTTTGGCCTTCAAATCGGTTAGGTTATCGCTTGGTGAACGAATTTCGACAATGAAATCGGGGACGGCGTACAAGAATTTTTGCCGTGCTTGGGGCGTGATTTTTTCCCATTTTTCGAGGGACATCCATGAACCATCGGATGATTTTAACGCGCCGTTTGGCAGGTAAAAACCTGTCGGCGTACTGAACGTTTTACCCGATTTTGCTTGTTTATTCCAGACAAAAAGTTCGCCTGTGACTTCTGATTCTTGCCACCCTGATTCGCCGCCGATTGGTTCCATGATTTTTAAGTTTTGATTTTGGTCACGTTCAATTTGAAAAGGCGTATTCATTTGGCAAAAGTCAAACAGTTCGTCATCAGTCAAAAAGCGACCTAAGCCTTTGAGAATCAATGGCTTATTTAAAAGTATTTTTTCTACTTTTTTAGAAGATTTGACTAGTACACCCATTTTAAAAATTTTATTTTTTGGAAAATTAGAGGAATCAGAGTTAAAAACGAAAAATAGACCCCCTCAGTATTCCACCTTATTTTTCACTTTTTTTACTTTTTTTACTTTTTTAACCGAATTGACCAATTTAAACACCTCACGCCGCGCCCTTAACCAATGTATTAATTCGCCGCTAATCAAGATAAAAAGACCGAATCCGAAGGCAATATTCCGCGTCCACTCAACGAAAGACACCCAATCAAGTGAAAAATTGCGTATAAACAGCACTTCGATGCAAATAATTAAAGCCGTGGCCAAAAAAGCAAAAATGGCGACAGCACGGGTATTTCTGACAAATTTTGACCGACTTTTGCGCAGACAACGTGCCATAAAATAGGTAGCACCTAGGTAATTAGGGTCTATTTTAATCAATTCGGACAGCACGTGAATCGCTTTTTTGTAGTCTAATAAATGATAATACGATACCGATTTTTGGAACAAGGTCTGTTTAAAAACCTCTTGTCCACCAAGGTGCGTGATGTTTTCAGCGAAAGCAATTTCGATGACGACATCGGCCATAAGCAAGTGTTTTTGATGTGTTTCGGTTTCAAAAAGGGCTTGCGTGTAAGCAACCAACAACTCAAAATACTCCTCAAAATCGAGTTGTAGAATCTCTTTTTCATGCCTTTCGTAGAAATGTACGACCTTGCGATATTCCGCAGATTCAATGTTGCGGAAGTTGCGATACAATTGTGAATAATAAACGTGTGGCTGATTCATTTCTTTGAATTTGAGATTTTAAAAGACCCGACAAATTAAGTACATTTTCATGCACAGAGGGTAAACAATTCGACGATTGTTATTGTTTTGAGCCGCTAATTTTTAAGAATAGCGCATCAGTCTTCAAAAATTAGACCCCCTCAGTATAATCAGTATAAAACGGCGCAATTTACGCTTTGGCTCTTGGCGTCGCGGCAAAATATTGGTAACATTTACTGCATACAGTCATTTTCGTAACTGCAAAACCGCTAAACAGGCGGTTTTGCGGTTACACCGCATCAGAAATTGGGTTTATCTGCTTAATATTACCGAGATTTTGCAGCTACGCCGCAGCTTGAAATCCCAAAGGAGAAATTGCTGATTTTATGTCAAATTTATTCAAAATCAAGCAAAATACTGAGGGGTGTCTTGTCATCTTTTATCACTAAATTGTAAATTTTATACCAAGCCTCTGACATCATTTTTTATATCCGAACTTCTGCTTAGTTTTGCCCGTTATTCTC
>JAYSRS010000673.1:0-23650 GCA_043720935.1 Saprospiraceae bacterium | reverse complement strand
ATTTAAAGCATTGATAGTCAATGGATTGATAACATTTGAGAAATTTTTTAAATTTCTTAAATGTGTGCAAACTGTAAAATGATAAATGAAACATCCCAATTTTTCTTTCAAAAACACGCTCGCTCCAATAGATTCTTTCGCTGCACGCCTTTTTCGCGCAGCGAAAAACAGTGTGTATCAAATTGCGTTTTTATTTATTTCACGTTTCTATGTAGAAAAAGAGAAAGCCCGACGTTTGGAACATCGAGCTTTTATTTTTCTAAAATATTGTAAATCAAAGTATTAAATATTTTAATTTTAAAATTTTAAAACATAGCGGCGGCGGCCAAAAACGGTTTACGGACGGGTTTTGCCAACACATTTTCAAGACTTTCAAAACGGTAGCCTTTTGCTGAAAAATGTTCCAAAACACGCGGCAATGCGTATTTCATGCGCGATTCTGCTTTCAAACTATCGTGAAAAACAACGACTGAACCGCGACGAGCAGATAAAAGCACGTTGTTAAGACATTCGTCTTTTGAAATAGTTTGGTCGAAATCGCCACTCAAAACGTCCCACATAACGATGCGATAGTGACGCGCCAAAAATTGCGTTTGTTTGGGCGTCAACTTGCCGTAAGGTGGACGGAAGAGGCTTGATTGAACCAAACGCGCACAATTGCGGACGTTGTGAAAATACGGTAGAATGTCCGTTTCCCAACCGTTCAAGTGGTTGTACGTGTGGTTGCCGACAGCATGACCTGCGTCCAAAACTTGCTCAAATACTGAGGGGTGCTTTTCAACATTGTCACCGACGCAAAAAAACGTCGCTTTGGCGTCGTATTGTTCGAGCATATCCAAAACCCAAGGCGTTACTTCAGGAATCGGGCCATCGTCGAAGGTGAGGTAAATGACTTTTTCGTCAGTCTTAACGTTCCAAGTGTAGTTTGGAAACATGGCTTGCATAAAGCGTGGTGTTTTTACGAGATACATAATTTGCTGATTTTTAGAGTTGTATAAAATAATTTGTTGAACTACGTGACCTTCGGAACGAGAAAAAATAAGGGTATTTAGATTTTTATCCTCTGCAAGTACAGGGATTCAGATTGTTATACTTGGTCAATGCTTAACGGTTCTAAAAAAATATTGTTGAGTAAAAAACGTCGTTTTTTACATTTTTCAACAACTTATTTGACAAACGTCTCAAAATCTTTTTTTGCTGCCTTCTATTTCGTCTTTTTTTAGAAAATAAAAATTTTGATTGGTTTACAACGTCTAAATGCAAAATAAAGTCTTTTTCGTGTAAAAAACAAGCCTTCTTTTTTACAAAACAGGATAAATACATGAAATTTAGAGCCTTTTCTTTTTAGACAGCAATAGCTTGTTCCGATGAAGGTCGTAACAAGTTATGACTAACCCCAACTTTTAAGTTGGGGTTTATGAATAACAAGCACTTTTCGGCTTTAGCCACTAACTTAATGCGTAGATTTTTGGCTAAAGCCGCAGAAGTATTGTGAATAAAAACCCCAACTTAAAAGTTGGGGTTAGTCATACTTGTAAAACATAAAATCTATTGCAGTCTGAAAAGAAAAGTGTCAAGATTTAACTAAAAAAGGGGCGTTAAAACCAAATTTAATTTTTTTTTAACCTTTAAAATCAAAAAAAAAGTCGCTGACCAAAGATAGGTCAACGACTTTTTTTTACAAGTAATGCTTCAAAATTAGAAGGATTGAATGTGAGATTTAATCTAAAAATTCATCATTTATCATTCATCATTCCTTAGTTTTTTCCAACAGGCGTCACCGCTACTGCAGGCAAGCCTAATTTAGCGCGAACGGCGTTTTGCAAGTCGTTTTTCTCGTCAGCGTAAAGCAAAGAGCCAGCCGTCAAGTCAACAACATACGTAAACGCTTGTTCTTTGGCTACGTCTTGAATCGCTTTGTTCACTTTGTCAAGCACGGGCTGATACAAAGTTTTGCGGCGTTCTGCCAAATCTTGTTGCATTTTTTGCTCAAATGCTTCGATTTCGCCTTTCTCTGTTTCCAGTTTTTTCTTTTCCGCTTCTAGTGCGATAGGTGCAACCGTTCCTTTTTGTTGGTCTTCTTGCAACTTTTGCACTTTTGCTTGGAACGCCACGACCATCATCGAGTCTTTTGCCGTCAATTGCTTTGCAAAAGCTTCGAGTTGTGAATCCGCCGCCTTCATATCGGTCATATCGGCAAGGATAGCTTGCGCGTTCAAATAACCAATTTTCTGTTGAGCGTTAGCCGCCGTTGCGACAGTGAGCATCAGGAGTAACGCCTTGATTGCTTTTTTCATTTCTAAATTTTGTCTAATTTAATAAAAGTAATTTCAATAAAAATGTGAGGATTCGTCAGAATTTGCCCATTCGAGGCGCAAAACTAACAAAAATCGGTTTTTAAGATGCCCGAAGGTTTACATTTTTTTAACTAAATCTACAACTTGCGAAGTTTTATCATACGTTGGGTTGGCAAAAATTAATCCCGCCGAGCTGCTTTTATCGAAAATCAAGTCGTAGCCTTTCTCATTCGCAAAGCGTTCGATAGCCGCATACACTTTATCTTGAATCGGTTTGACAAGCTCTTGACGGCGTTTGAACAACTCGCCTTCCGAGCCAAATTTGACGCGTTGGGCCTCCCGCACTTCTTTTTCTTTGTTCATAATTTCCTCTTCGCGTTGCTTGCGTTGCGTATCGTTGAGGAGGACTTGTTCGGCTTGATAGCGGTTGTACAAGCCTTTGATAACGTCTTGTTGTTGGGCGATTTCGCCGCGCCATTTTTGCGAGATTTTGTCCAAATCGTCTTGTGCTTTTTTATAATCGGCAACGGACGTCAACACTTGGTTGATGTCAACAATGGCAATTTTTTGCGCGTTCGCAGAGAACGTTAAAACGAGGGCGGCTGCTGCCGAGAGAAGGATGCGCTTCATCATATTCCAAAAGATTTTTTAAATTATTGAGTAATTTTGTTTAAAAAGTAGTTTAGGATTTAAAAGTTGTCAAATCTTCTATTTCCAAATTCTGACACCAAAAGTAGAGCTTTCTAAACGTCTGACAATAGGACGCAAAACTACCCCCTCAGTATCAACGGCTATTTTAAGATTTTTTTAAAGAAAAACAGCCTATCGAATTGACAATCAATGAATTGTAAACGACGGTTTATTTTTTTACGATTGCTTTTAACGCAACTTTAACGTGTTTATTTCTTTTGAGTTGACGTTCAGGGAACTTTAAAAGTTCCCCGAACGTGTGCTATTTATTGCGTTCATACCGTCGTCGAGATTTAAAACTTCGACGACGGTGTAAGTTGCATCACTTCGTTACCCGTTTAACAAGCATTTCACGGGGCAAAACTACCATTTTTCCGACAGGTTTTCCATTCCGATAGGTCATTACTTTCAAGGAAACGGGGCCTTCGGGTATCTCAATTGGCGTTCGATACTGAGGGGTATGCTTGTCGGGTGTCGTTTCGTTCAAGGTATAAAAAATGTCGAGACCTGCGATTTCGGTACTGATGTCGGCCATGAGTTTACCGTCTTTGAGCGTCGTTTTGACGACCGCATCATAGACACTACGGGCATAATTCAAGGCAGAAACATCGGCGCGTTTCATCTGTTTTTCCATTCTAACAATAAAATTATCCCAATTTTTACTGCCTTTTGGCGACCAATAAACATCCGACAAAGCCCACGCACGCGGATAAGTCATGTATTCAGCGTGTCGCATAGTCGGCACTTTTTCTGTCCACAAATTGGCTTGTCCGCCCAAAATATACTTGGCATCAACGCTGTCGGGGACGGGTTCAAAATCGTAGGCTTTCCGCAAAGTGACTTTTTTATAATCCGTTGCATCAGGTTCAGCAGCTTTTTCGCCTTGCAAAAGGTCGATATATACGTAATCGTTTGGCGACATGACGACGTAATGCCCTTGTTTTGCGGCAGCAATACCGCCTTCGTAGCCCCGCCACGACATCACGGAGGCTTCGGGTGCGAGGCCACCTTCAAGGATTTCATCCCAACCAATCAACTTTTTACCGTGTTTTTTAAGGATTTTTTCAAGGCGTTTGATGAAATAACTTTGCAATTCTTCGGTTGTTTTCAAGCCTTCTTTTTTCATAAGTTCTTGACAATCAACGTTTTCTGCCCAATAGCCGTGGTAACATTCGTCGCCGCCGATGTGGATATACGGATGCGGAAAAAGGGCAGCGACTTCGGCAAAAACTTTGTCCAAAAACGTGTAAACGCCTTCGTCCGATGGGTTTAAAGAGTTATCAATCAACATTTTAAACTTGCCATTCCCGTACCATTCCGAAAATTTATGGCCTGGCGACACCGTGATTTTAGGGTCTTTCGTCACGCAGAGTTCTGGATACGAAGCAATTGCCGCCATGCTGTGGCCGGGAACGTCAATTTCGGGTAAAACCGTAATATGTCGGGCGGCTGCGTAGGCGACGATTTCTTTAATGTCTTCTTGGGTATAAAAACCGCCGTCGGTCGCTTTTTCACCTTCTTTTGGCGCGTCTAATTGCCCCCATTTGCCAAAACGAGGCACGCGAAACGCCCCAACTTCGGTCAATTTTGGCAACGCTTTTATCTCAATTCGCCAACCTTGGTCGTCTGTCAAATGCCAATGAAACGTGTTGTATTTATAACGTGCCATGTTGTCAATGTAACGTTTAACGTCTTCCTTCGGAAAGAAATGACGGCTCACATCGAGCATTAAACCCCGCCACGGGAAACGTGGATAATCAACAATTTTGACGCAAGGAATGTCCCATTTTGCCGTCGTAACTATTTGATTGTCAATTTCTTTCGGTAATAATTGCAACAGCGTTTGAACGCCGTAAAAAAGCCCCCCCTCAGTATTGGCGGCCAAAATAACGCGTTTTGGCGTCACGTCGAGCGTGTAGCCTTCGTTGCCAATTGTGGGATTTGGCGTTTTGTTGATAGTAAAATTAATCGCCTTTTTAGTGTTCAATTTATTCCACGAAGTGGGCAATTTGAACCCCATTGCAACAGCAATTTTATCGGCAAAAAGACTGCCGACGCGTTCGCTTGCTGCGTCGTCGTTAGGAACGCCGATGGCCATCGAAGATTTTACCGTGAACACGCCCGTTTGTCTGTACATTTCGACGGGTTGCGGGATGATGTGGATGTCTTGCGCTAAGTTTTTTGTCGTTGACAAAATGAGCGCGGCTAGGAAGATGATATTTCGCATTGTCTATAAATTTTGGGGTAAAAATAGACGAATACTTAGAATTTATGACCTTTGACGTTTTTTTCACTTAAAACTAAGAAAATATGCCTTTTAACATCGAAGTAAAAGTAAGATATGCCCATTTAGAAGCAGTTGAAAAAACGCTTTTGACGCACGGCGCACGTTTCGTAGGTCTTGATTATCAAACAGATAAATATTACAAAATTCCGAATGGGCGTCTAAAAATTCGACGTGGCAACATCGAAAATCAGCTTATTTTCTACAAAAGAAATGAGGCAGCCCATTTGAAACAATCCGAAATTGTCTTGCTGCCGATTGACGACAAACTCGAATTTGTCCTTGACAACAGCCTTGAAACGGCGGTTGTGGTGAAAAAAGCGCGTAAGATTTTTTTTATTGGCAATGCCAAATTTCACCTCGACGAAGTAGAAGGTTTAGGCCGTTTTGTCGAAATTGAAATTATTGACGCCGAAGGCAATTTATCAAAAGAAACGCTCGCTGCTGATTGTGAGAAATACGTCGCGTTGTTAGATTTACGCAACGGCGGCGTGTTTGTACCGCAATCTTATAGCGATTTGTTGAAAAATGACTCATAAAATTGCATCAAACCCTTGATTTCCAATACATTCCACGCCGTCATAAACGACGGTATTTCACCGCGTTCTATCAAATTCATCGTTTTTCGCGCATCCAAAAACCGCAATTCTCTGTCCGTCCGCGACCGATAAATGCCGCACATATAGACGGGAACGGCTTCAACTTTTGTCAAAATTGTGCGTTTTTCACTTTTTATAGACCCCTCAGTATTTTGGTCGTTTTCAGCCTCAAATGACGCGTTGCTTGTAACTTGCGGCTTGCGGTTTGCGGCTGAAGTTTGCGAAATTTCTAGCTTCAAATATACCGACAAATGACACCAATTGAAAATATCATACGCTACAAAATCGCCGAAAGAAAACAGCACAAAACCGCGTTTTTCCACGCCCGTATGTGGACAAGTGAACGGATAAGCGGCCATCGGCTGCACATTATGCGGATGCCCGCCGAGGATAATGTCGGGGCCACATTCTTCAAAAATTCGTTTGGTCGTAGCGATAATATGTGCGCAAGGATAGGCTTGATAGGCATTGCCGTAGTGCAAACTTAGGACAATAAAATCTGCACCTTCTTGTTTTGCCCTTACAACATCTTGTTTTAATCGAGATAAATCAACGTCGGGCTGATTGACTTCTAAATGATTTACCAGCCATTTTTTTTCGGTTGGATTGACTTTTTGATTCATCGAAAATGTATAACTGATGAAGGCCAAACGCAAGCCATTTCGTTCAATTATTGTTGTTTTGTTACAATTTTCAAGCGAATCGGCTGTTCCGATGTGTTGAATGTTTTTATTTTTTAAAAAATCAATCGTTGCGTAAACCCCCGCTTCATCCATATCTAGCGAATGATTATTAGCCGTTCCAAGAATATCGAAACCGACACGTTTACACGTTTTTGTTTTGAAATTCTCGGCATTAAATAGTGAGAACATCGCTTCATCGCCATTGAAAAGCATATCCGACAACATGACTTCAGGCACAAGCGACTGTGGTTTTGACACATCAATCGGCGTTTCTAAATTAGCAAAAGTAATGTCAGAACTAAAAAAATCGTCGCCAATATCATCCCAAAGGTGTTCGCAGTATTGCGGTTGAATCCACGCGTAAGGCATCAAATCACCCGCCGCCGTAAGGGTCACTTTACGTTCAATTTGAGCATTTTCGCCTAGATTTTCAGCCGAAAAAAGCGGTGGATTGTCTCTAAAAAAATTTTCGACTCCCTCAGTTGCTTCGTGCCTTGCAATGACAATTTCGCTTTTTTCGGTGGGTTTAAAGTAATATTTATAAGAAAAAAATAGCAAATCGCGGAACGTGTAATGACGCGGGTCGTCATGAAAAAACGGTGGTGGGGCGGCCCATTTTCGGCTCATAAAAAGGTGGACAATCCACAACAAAGCGCGTAAAATGACGACTAAAATCTTGCCTTCGGGTGTATAAGCCGTGATGACGGGTAATTTTTTCATAAATAATTTAGCTAAATCTTTAAGCCGCAAAACTAGCACTTAGGAAATTGCTCGTTTTACTTTATTTATTTTCAATTCCTCATTAGGCGTTTGAAAATTTTTGATGCTTAATTTTTAATTTCCTATCGTATCTATGCCTTCATTTTTTTAAAACATAAATTATATGACAAAGAGATTCCCTCTGAATGACAAATTGCAAAGCAAAAAATACCCCCTCAGTTGCTTCGTGCTTCGCAATGACTTCTGCGGCTTTTTTATGCTTATTTTGCTTTTTTCGGCTTGTAAAACAGCGTCAATTATTCCTTACGACACGACGATTGCCGTGAAGTCTGACCGTTTATCACCCGTTGATTTGACGGAAAAACGCGTGCTTGTTGTCAGTTATGACAGCGAATTGACGCGCGAGTTTTTAATTTCTTTGAAAAATTACGTTTCCGAAGAACTTAAAACGCATAAAATTACGGTAGAACGGCTCAATATTCGGCAAAACGAACCCGATGATGTGGCCGAATCGGCAAAAGTAAAAACGAATTTCAAACCCGATTATCTCTTGACGGTAAAAGTCAGCGGCGAACGAACGCGCAAGTTTTATATGATTGGTAAGGCCGTAAAAAAGCTGCGGGGCATCAATTTGTCCTTGAATTTGCTGTCTTATCCTCAAAATACTGAGGGGCCTCTTGTTTGGAAAAGCGACGTCGAAATCAATCATTTTTATGATACCGAATATGTGGCGGCAGCAAAAAAAATGGCGAAAGAGTTAGGCCAGAAAATGCAGAAAGACTTGATTATCAAATAGTTATCGTTTTTTTGTCGTTTAGGAGGAATCGCGTTTTTTGTCATTCAGAAAGAATCTCTATTTTATGTGTTTTAAAGTAATTACTGAACACATAAAATAGAGATTCTTTCTGAATGACAAAAAATAAAGCCATTTTTTTATTTTATTTTCAAGAAAAAACACGATTTATTACCATTTTACGAAGGGAAATTATATTTTTGCGCCCTAATTTTAAAAATAATTTTTTTTAACTAAAAAGTTCTTTAACATGTACGCAATCGTAAACATAGCTGGTCAGCAGTTCAAAGTGACGGAAGGGCAACAACTCTACGTCCACCAGTTAGAAGCCGTAGCGGGACAAAGTGTTACTTTCGACGAAGTTTTGATGCTCGAAAGCAATGGCACTCTGACCGTAGGCACGCCGACTGTCAGTGGTGCGAAGGTCTCAGCGACCGTCAATGAGCATCTCAAAGGCGAAAAAGTAGTCGTTTTCAAGAAAAAACGCCGTAAAGGGTACCGTGTAAAAAATGGTCACCGCGACCATTTTACAAGCATTACCGTCAACGCTATTTCGGCGTAATTCAAACGAATTAAAAATTAAAAATTAAAAATTAAGTTGGGAAACCCAAAGTTTCAAATTTTCATAAACAATTGATAGTCAGATGTTTAGAATTCGATTTGAAAATTTTAAGTTTGAATCAATTTTATGCTAAGCGCAATTTTTCTTTTTTAATTTTTGATTGAAAAACTGTTTTCAAAAAATTTAAAAAGACTTAACAATGGCTCATAAGAAAGGTGCGGGTAGTTCGGATAACGGACGGGATAGTAATCCGCAGTACTTAGGTGTAAAAATGTACGGTGGCCAAACGGCTATCGCGGGTAATATTTTGGTGCGTCAACGTGGCACTAAGTTTCACCCTGGCGTAAACGTGTATATGGGAAAAGACCATACGTTACACGCAGCAGTGGCGGGTATCGTCACGTATAAAAAAGGTAAAAACGACAGACGCGTCGTTTATATCGCACCAAAAGCAGAAGTCGCATTGACTGCTGTGGTAGCAAAAGACGAACTCGATGGCGGAGAAGCCTAAGAGAATGATGAGTGATGAATTATAAATGATTAATTTACAGACACCTACTACTGGTCAATTGCAAATAAAAATCATTTTAATTTATTGAAAATCAATTATTTAGAATATCAAATTAAACGTTATTCATAGCTTTATTTTTTATGTTTTGGAAACCCCGTTGTTAGTCGCAACGGGGTTTTTTATTGCAAAGTACTGAGGGGGTAGAAATGAGTATAGATTTACGCAATTTTCAGATTTCGTAAATCTTACACGCAATCTTAAAACACATTATATCCTATTAACGTAAATAAACCTTTTCTTTACACTATTTAACACTTGATATACATTTGATGAGTAATCCTAACGCTATCTTTACCGAGGTTTTACAACGCATTCACCAATCGAAATATTAAAAATTCATGATGCCAAAAATTCGCAACGCCTTGTTTTTTATGCTCATTAATTTGAGTTTGGCAAAAAGCCAAATAAGCGACAGCATTCCGCCCGGGAAGTACATTATAGATTCTTTGGAATTTGAAAAACTCTGTAAGCCTGAATACCGACCTGAATATTGGCAGCTTTCAGCAAAAAACACGAAGAGTTCTTATCAGATTCTGAACGAATGGAACGCTGTATTTAAAAAGCCCGTCGATTTCAAACAATCGGGTTTTCTGACCATTCGATTTATCGTCAATTGCCGTTTGGAATTATGTTGTTTTCATACCTACGAAATGGATGGAAATTACCAACCGATGGCATTTAACGAAGATGTAAAAGCGCAGCTTATGACGTTCGTAAAAAATCTAAATGGCTGGAAATCAGGCAAATACGAAGACAAAATAATCAATTATCGTTACTATTTAAACTTTGTAATCAAAAATGGCGAATTTAAACGTGTGTCTCCTTAGACTTTTTATACCCCTCAGTATGTGCGCGGTTTTGGGGCAATCGAATGCTCAAATTGCTTACACAAATGCCTTGCACGACAGCCTTGATGCGCGTTTTGAACGCCTCATTGAAACCTCTGTTAGTATTTACGACCTCGACGGGCAATTATTAGCCGATAGTTTTTTGCGGATTGACTCGACAGTTGCTAGAATTTGGCAGCGAAAAGCCATGCCTCACTTGAAAAATGGCGATTTTATATCGTGGAATAAATACATAAACAAGGCCGTTTTGTACGCCCCCGAACGCTATTTGGCGTATCGCGGTTTTTGCAGAGCGATTTTTATCAAAGATTACGAAAATGCCTTGTTAGATTTCGAGACGATTCAAAAACTCAAACTGAATGCCCCCGTTTATGAAATGGATCATTCGATGGAATTTTTCCGAGGGATGTGCTACATGGAATTGGGGCAATTGGATTCAGCGCGTTTTTTTATGGAAAAATCCATCAAATGGCAAATGGATACGAAGGGTGCGGAGTGGACACATTATGTTGATTTACTCTATATGGGTATCGTTTATTACGAGCTTAATGACCTCAGCAAAGCGCACTATTACATAGATGCGAGTTTGAAAAACTACGCTCAATTTCCTGACGCACATTACTATAAAGCCTTGATTTTGAGCAAGTTAGACCGTAATGGTGAAGCATTGGAACATTTGGTGGCGGTAGAAAATGCGTGGAAAAAAAGATACCGTATGAATGAGGACAATGAAGTTTACTCGAATTATCCGAAACAAATTGGGCAAACGGAAGTAGATAATTTGAAGGCGGTTTTAGGAGGTAAAAATTGAGGTTTTGATTTGCTGCTAGGTGTTGTCTCTACGAGACAAAAGGAAATATTTGTTAGGGTTGGCCTGCCGATTGAAATCGGCGGTTACAAATATGTCGTCCCTAGCGGGACGGCAAGTGCTTGAAACTAGATACCGCAGCTTTTAAAAAGTTGTCGAATCTCCAAGTCTAAAAACTAAAAAGGGAACGCGTCACGCGCTCCCTTTTTTATTTATTCGAAATTACGCATACGTTACGCATACGTTACGCATACGTTCGGGGAACTTTCAAAGTTCCCCGAACGTTGGAACGTTGGACAAATAGTTTATTACCGAACGATGTCCCAATAGTTGATGCCAACAATCAAGATGATGAGTAAGATAAAACCGAATTGAACCGCTTTTTCTACAAACGCATCGCTTACGCGCTTGCCTGTAATGACTTCCCATAATAAAAAGACGACATATCCACCATCCAAAGCGGGAATCGGGAGCAAATTCATGAAGCCCAAAATGAGCGACAAACTTGCCGTAATGGCCCAAAATTGACGCCAATCCCATTCGGGTGCGAACATTTTAGCGATAGATTTGAAGCCGCCGACCGATTCTGACGCCTTGATTTCACCCTTAAACATCTTACCAAAAGCCTTCACTTGATTGGCCAAAAAGTCGTAACCACGCGATACGCCAAGTGGCATAGCCTCGGCAAACGTATAAGATTTATGTGCCACATTGAAGCCCATTTTTTTGAAATCCGTCATAAAACCGATGCCGATTTTACCACTTTCACTTGGCGTTACTTTCAAATCCATCGAATCAGACCCCCTCAGTATTTTGACCGTAAGTTGTTGATTTTTAGACTCTTGTATCTTTTTTCTGAACTCGTCAATGAAGACCGTTTCGCCGTTTATGGCCAAAATACGGTCGTCTTTTTTCATGCCGCCCGCCTCAGCTGCTTGTCCGCTGACAACTTCACCGACGATTGCGGGAATGCGTAAGTGAAACAAATCGTTGTCTTTATTGCTAAATTTCGTCAAGTTACCAACAATATCAGCAGGCAATTCAAACGTCGTTCGCGCACCCTCACGCTCAACCGTTAAGGTGCGCGCACCGTCGAAAATGATGCCGCGCAACAACAATTTGTCATCAAATTTTTCGAACGGTTTGTTGCCCACCAGTAAGATTTTATCGCCCGAACGCAAGCCAATTTGCTGACCTAGCGAATCAGCGTGAATGCCGTATTGGGCCTCCGAAGCAGGTACGTAGTCTTCGCCATAATGCCACGACATGATGCCCAAAATCAAAAAACCAAGGATAAAATTGACCGTAACGCCCCCTAACATAATAATTAGGCGTTGCCAAGCCTTTTTTGACCGAAATTCCCACGGTTGCGGCGGCGATTTCATCTGCTCTTTGTCCATGCTTTCGTCCACCATGCCACTGATTTTGACGTAGCCACCAAGCGGCAACCAACCAATACCGTATTCTGTATCGCCAATTTTTGTCTTGAAAAGCTCAAACCACGGGTCAAAAAACAGATAAAATTTTTCAACGCGGGTATTGAACCAACGCGCGGGAAAAAAGTGACCACATTCATGCAAGATTATTAGAAGGGACAAACTCAAAAAGAATTGTCCAAGCATTGCAACGCTCATATTTTTTTGAATTAAAAATTAAAAATGAAGAATAAAAACGCCGCAAAGCTAACAAAATTTAAGCCTTACGGTTTTTTGACAGCCCAAATTGGATAAAAAGATGTTTTTATCGGACAGACGCCCCCTCAGTATTTTTCGCAAAAAATGCTTGAAATGGCTACTTTTGCGCGTTGGAAATAGTGAGTAACTGATTTCAATTGTATGATTATTAGTCGTTTACAAATTCATTCCCGAAATAATCGAGACAAGCTATTTATACTTCATCATTCATTCTGTTAACTTCGGAAATCTCAATTTACCTCAAATTTCTATCGAATAACGTTGTCATTGCGAGAAGGCACGACGAAGCAATCTGTTTAGTTTCAGCAGAATTTCTTTCTAAAACAAGACAATTCTGCTAATCTTAAAGCAAAAGTGGCTAAAAAACTTAAAGATTGCTTCGTCGTGCCTTCTCGCAATGACAAGCCGTTTTATTAAGATTGGGCGAAATTTGAGATTTCCGAAGTTACCAGTTCATCATTTCCTTTAATTGACTATTTATATGACTATTCTATACGAAGATGCCGATGTGATTGCCGTTAATAAACCCGCTTCGATGCCCACGCAAGCGGATGAAACGGGTGATGCTTCTTTGTTGCAATTGCTTGAAAATCAATTAAATACGCCGCTTTTCGTCGTTCATCGACTCGACCGACCGACGAGTGGGATTGTCGTTTTTGCAAAAAATGAACAAGCCGCCGCCGCTTTGAGTAGTCAATTTCAACAAAGAGAAACGGCTAAAACATATTACGCCATCGTTGAGAAAAAACCTGAAAAAGATGTTGATACACTCGTCCATTTTTTAATACATAATACATTGAAAAATAAGAGTTTCGACGCAAAAGAAGGCGTTTTGAACGCCAAATTTGCTAAATTGTGTTATATACTGAGGGGGTCGAGTGACCGTTATTTTTTACTCGAAATTGACTTATTGACGGGGCGACAGCATCAAATTAGGGCGCAATTAGCCGCTATCGGTTGCCCGATAAAAGGGGATGTCAAATATGGCGCACGCCGCTCAAATCCTGACCGCAGCATCCATCTTCACGCCGCTGAATTGACGTTTCAACAACCTAAAACGGGTGAAAAAATAACGCTCAAAGCCGCGCCGCCGATTAAAAATGATGCCCTTTGGCGTTTTTTTCAACCGCTTTTAACTAAGTAGCTATAAGGCATAACGACTTAATCAAACCGTAATAAATTTGTGAAAAAAACGCCGTTTCTTCGCCCCGTAATTTCGTAAAGTATTCTTTAAAAAATTGATAATCAATAAGTTAGATTTAAGACTTAACGACTTATTGACCGATAACTAATGACAAATCCACCGATTATTGACGTTATTATTCCCGCTTACAACGAGGAAAAATCAATTGTTTACGTCCTACGCGACATTCCTAAAAATTATGTCCGCGATATTATTGTTTGTAATAATGCTTCTACTGACCGAACCGCCGAAGTTGCTGCCGAAAATGGGGCAATCGTCGTTCATCAGCCACAACGCGGCTACGGCAACGCCTGTCTCGCAGGTATGGCGCACATAGCAAAGAAAGCGCAGAAACCCGATATTATTGTCTTCTTGGACGGTGATTACTCAGACTATCCCGAAGAATTATTGCTTTTAATCGCTCCGATTACTGAGGGGCGGGCAGAAATGGTCATTGGTTCGCGGGCTTTAGGCGCACGTGAATCGGGGTCAATGACGCCGCAGCAAGTCTTTGGAAACTGGCTTGCAACGCGCATGATTCAGCTATTTTTCAGCTATACATTCACTGATTTGGGGCCTTTTAGAGCGATTCGTTACGATAGTTTACTAAAAATCGGCATGGTTGACCGTAATTATGGTTGGACAGTGGAGATGCAAGTCAAGGCGGCAAAACTCAAAATGCCGTGCGCTGAAATTCCTGTAACCTATCGGCGGCGCATCGGCGTATCGAAAGTAAGCGGCACGGTGAAAGGGACAATTATGGCGGGTTACAAGATTATTTTGACTATTTTCAGGTATTTATAGTTCCTCATTTACATTCAAAACGTTTGACAATGCTAGAAAAATACGCGCAGCTTCTCGTCAATTATTGCCTCGATATCCGCGAAGGTGACCGTTTGTTTATTCAAACCACGACACTTGCCGAGCCGCTTGTCCGTGAAGTTTACCGTGCAGCCTTACGGGGAAGTGATTTATCGAAATGGGTTCTTTTTGATTTGATGTACAGATAACTTCGGAAGCTTTAATTCACGTCTATTCTCTACCTAAGCACCTTGTCATTGCGAGGCGGCACGACGAAGCAATTTTTAAGTTTTTGCAGACTTTTCGCTTGAAAATAACCGTTTTCTTAATTAATATTGTGCTGAAAATCAAAAGATTGCTGCGTCGTGCTGACGCGCAATGACGAATCGCTTTTACAAAAATCTAGAAAAAATAAGATTTCAAAAGTCATAAGTCGATGTTAATTTGTCAAAATACTGAGGGGGCTAAAATGAAGAAAATAAAATACATAACGCTAACGCTGATAGCCCTTTTGGCCGTGATTTGGCTTGCTTATATGCCCCTGCTCATGGCTTACACGGCTTACAGAAACGAAAAACGTTTGGCAGAAATCAAGCAATTTGATGTCGCTTCTTACATCAAGTTCGAAGCGTTTATCGAAGATGTGGAAGCGAAAACGGAATGGCGCGTGTTGATTGTGAGCGGCTATCGAAGTGCTGAAAGTCAAGCCATTTTGAAGAAAATAAATCCTAAAAATGCCGCCGCAGGTCAATCAAAGCATAATTTCGGTAAGGCGATTGATATGTGCGTCTTCAAGCCTTCGCGTTTTGGGGCAACGTGGTTGCGAAAAAGCAGCACTAAAAAGGCTTGGGAAAACAGCCAAGTTACGAACATCGCGCAAGCCCATAAACTCAATTGGGGCGGTGATTTTAAAAACTATCACGACCCTGTGCATTTTGAGATTGATTGAACGTAATGGGCCATTTAATATCGGATGAGGTAGAAAGAATGTGACATAGGATTCAACATTTCCCTTATATTCTGAAATAGATAAGCTGTTTTTAACTTTGCTCAAAGAATGTGCTTCTAAAAAATAAGATTAGCCCTACAAAAAACGGCGCGGTTAGGGATAAATAAGGTGCTTTAAGTTTTTCTTCAATGGAAACACAAGCCTAATAGGTCAAAAAATTAACATTCAATTAATACCTTAAAAAAGTAAAATTATACCGTTCACCATTTATTTTGCACCTTTTTCTTTTTATAATAAACCGTTTGCCCGTACATTTGTGAGGTCAAGAAGATTGAATTCAAAATATTTACCAAAAGTTATGAAATCAAACGACAAGACATTTAGAAAACTTTTTTTACTTAATCAAAATTTTAAATTAAATATTATGAACAACAACACACTCCGCACACTTGAAAGTGCAAACATTGGTTCAATCCTTTCTACTCAGGAAATGGGTTTCGTTAAAGGCGGTAAAAAACGCGGTGGTAGCAGCAAAGGTAGCGGCAAAAAGAGCGGCAGCGGTAAGGGTAAAGGTAAAGGTAAAGGTCGTGGTCATGGTAACGGTCACGGTCACGGTCATTGCGGCTGGTAATGACATGCCTAAAATGTTAAAAGTCATAAGGCAGGTGTACAATCCTGCCTTATGGTTTTAAGTTAATTCACTTCAAACACAACTTCATTGATTACACACATAAAAACAATCAAATGGCTATAAATTGGTACACGAGTTTGTTGATTAAAGAACGTATTGAAACAATTAAAATCAATAACTTCTCCATTGAATCTAATCAAAACGGCCTCCTTCAATACAATGCCCACAAAAACTTATACGCGCCTTTCTTTGAGCATTTCATGTCTGAAAAACAATGTTTTGAATTAAATAATGCCCCTGAAAAGCGTATTTTACAGGCTTATGAACCTTATGAGCCTACCGATTCATCGGTCAAACCCGCGTGGCTGATTCAGCTTGTTGAAGCCTATACAACCTTTGGTGATACCCATCCAAAGCGCATTCGTTTTCATAATAGCAACCCAACGACACAAACCTTTTGGTCTTTTTTCGAGCCACTAGCTAGTGCCTACGCACTTAAAATAGTGGACGCGTTGGATAATTTGAGCGAAAAAAATGGCTTTTCTCTTATCAATAAAACACAACTAAGTCATTTTTTAGAGCCTGCTGTCGAAAAAATAGCTTTAATGGCGGAACGGGCTTTCGTCTTAGAATTGCGCGTTGCCAAACAGTCAGGTAAATTGCTAGGCGATACGCCGACGGAGCGTTTTGAACAGTTTTTTAAGCAACTCAATCAAACGGCGTCTGCTTTAGAATTCTTTGAAATCTACCCGATTCTAGGAAGAATGGCGTGTGAAGTCTATAAAAATTGGCAAAAATACCTCATTGAAATTGTTACCAACCTTTATGCTGACTTAACCGAATTAAAAGAAAAAATACCCCCCCTCAGTAAAATACATACTTTGACCACTATCAACGCATTATTGACAGACGGTGCGCAAACAGGTGGAAGAAGTGTTGCTATTTTGACGTTCAACGACGCCGTCAAAGTCGTTTATAAACCTCGAGATTCAGCAATTGATGTGGCTTATGGGCAGTTTTTACATTGGTTCAATAACCAAAACATTGTACCTCCGATTGGCCACGTCATTGTCGTGAGTCATCTGCAACATTCATGGTGTGCCTTCGCCACACCAAATGAGGAGAGGACATATCTTGAATTGCCCGTTATGTACACCAAATTAGGGGCTTTATTGTGCTTAATGTATCTATTTGATACCATTGATATACATACTGCTAACCTAATTGTTGTAGGAGATAACCCTATTTTGATTGATTTGGAAACATGGTTACAGCCACTTTCATCGAGCGACAACCGTTACCGTTCTGTGCGTCAAACACATTTATTGCCTACGATTAAGTCCGTCGCACCCGATGATTTTGACCTCAAAGGGCTTACAGAGCAAGATACAGTGGGCAAAACATGGACAGAACGCAAAGAATTGGTTTGGGAAAACGAAGGTACTGACGAGATGTGCATTGTCCGCAAAAGACTGCCAATTGAGAAAAACAGCAAAAGTATTTGTATCGGCGGCACCATTATTAATCCTGCGGACTATACCAAAGCTATTGTCAAAGGATTTAGGCAAACCTATCGGTTCATCGCCAATAACAAAACGGCCTTTTTAGAAGCTACGGGCTGCTTCAAAGATAAAAAATTGCGCTCAATACTGAGGGGGGCTAAAAAATACGACGCCTTGATAGAAGACATGGGACATCCATCAAATTTACAAGATGGCCTTGCCTTAGATCAATTTTTAGACAGATTGTGGATTGAAGCATCAGATGAACCCTACTTAAAACACCTTATTGCCATTGAAAAACAAGATTTAATAAATTTAGACAGTCCTTATTTTTATACGTATTCTGATTCAAAAAACCTTTTTTATCACGATACTACTATCATAAAAGACTTTTTTGATAATAGTGCCTTAGAGGTTGTGCAAGAGAATGTCGATACGATGTCCATTCAAGATTTAGAAAAACAAGTCCGCATTATTCAACGTGCTTTTGCCCAATTGCGGCTAAATTACACAGAAAGCATCCCTTCTAGTCCTATTAACACGATTTTACAGAATGAGGCGACGTGAGTTGAGGCTAAAAAAAAGCTGTCCGAACCAACGTCGAACAGCTTTTAAGTGAAGGTTTTTTTTAATGCCTACTTTTTAACGGTTTTTCATAAACGCTGCCGTAGCGTCTAATTCTTCATAAAAGGCCTCGCCATATTTCCGAACCAAGGCATCTTTCAAAAATTTATACACGGGCATTTGTTGCTCCGCCCCCAACTGACACGCCGCCGAACAAATATCCCAACGGTCATAATTCAAGGCTTCAAAACCCGCAATCTCGTTTTTCGACACCCGAATTGGGTACAAATGACAGGAAATTGGCTTTCTGAATGGCGTTGCACCCGCTTTCCACGCCTGTTCGATGCCACAAAGAGCCACGCCACCATTGCCAAAAGTGAGGAATGCACAACGACCATCGGGCAATAAAGTCGCGCCATATTGAGATTCATCTTCATCCGTAAATAATTGATAGACCCCCTCAGTATCTAGCCTATTTTGACCTTCTTCGCTCAAAAAAGGGCGAATTTTAGAGTATTCGCGCTTCAGCGTCCGCATTTCGTCTTCATCGACGGGTGCGCCCATATCGCCTTCCCAACAACACGCCCCCTTGCATTTTGAGAGGTTGCAAATAAATTGTTCTTCCACCAACTCGTCGCTCACGAGCTTGTCTTGCACCATTATCATATCAATCTAATATTTTATTTTAACGCATTCCTTGAAAACACATAAACAGAATGTCAGTTATCAAACGGCAAACTTACAGCTCTTATAGTGCAAAACAAGAGCTATCGCCTAAAATACGATGAAATTATCTGCTTTTTTAAATGATGCCCCCCTCAGTATCTTGGTCATTGAAACCCTTTTCACGGTTCTCTTTTCTCAAACCATATTGGATAAAAAAGCCGACAAGCAAGCCCAAACCACCACAAACAAAGGTTAAACCGCCTGTAATACCGCTACGGTTGAACATATCAATGTCCGTAGAGCGCAGCACGTTGCCGATAAACAAACCGACGCCGATACCAACTGCCGTGCAGGCCAAACGAACGCCACGATACGGGTCATTGCGTTTCTGCGACCAAATTTTCAAATCCGCAGGGTTCATCCCGCGTTCAATCATTGCCATGCGCTCTTTGTATTGGTAGCTACGGAGAACGATTATCATCGTAAATAAGCCAACCATGCTGACTATTGGCACGCAAAGGGCGACTATTCCTTCAAAATTATTCATGATTTTATCTATTTAAAATGGTGAAAGGATTAAGTTTTGCGTTTTACTGACGGGTGGTGCGTTGCGCGGACTCAAAACTCGTAACCTAAAACTCAAAACTGTTGTGCCGATATGACAAAGCTCTATTGAGGGAGGTTACAGATATGGCTCATTTTTTTTTATAAATTCCAAAATGCGATTTTTTTGATTCTATTTTTAAACTTAAGAAGCCGCTTTCCGTTAAGTTTTAAAAGTTCATTTTGACTCCTTTTGATATGAAAAAAATACTTATTGCAGGTGGTACAGGTTTGATTGGTGCGCATTTGAGCCGTTTACTTAAAAATCGCGGTTACGAGGTGGCACACCTCAGCCGTCGGGCGAATCCCAATGCCGAATTTCCCGCCTACGCGTGGCAACCAGAAGCGGGTAAATATGACCGAAAAGCTTTTGATGATGCCGACGCGCTTATCAATTTGGCGGGTGCGGGCATCGCTGATAAGCTATGGTCAAAAAAACGAAAACAGGAAATCATTGAAAGCCGTACTTCAGGTAATGATTTGATAGCCAATTACTTACGAAGTGGGAAACATAAAATTCAAACCTATATTTCAGCTTCTGCTATTGGATTTTATGACGACCGAGGGGACGCGTTAATGACCGAAACGGCTACGGCGGGTGAGGGTTTTTTGGCACAAAGCACCGTCGCGTGGGAACAGGCGATTGCGAAAGTAGCCGCGACGGGTGTCCGCACGATAGCCTTACGCACGGGCGTTGTGCTGTCGCCCGAAGGTGGCGCGTTGCAAAAAATGTTGCTCTCATTTATGGTGGGAACGGGTGTTTATTTCGGCAACGGCAAGCAATGGACATCGTGGATTCACCGCGACGATTTATGTAATATGTTTTTATGGGCTTTGGAAAATTCGCAGATAAGCGGCACTTTTAACGCCGTCGCACCGCACCCCCTCAGTAATTACGACTTGACGGCGGCGATTTCGACGGCCAAGGGTGGGGGTTATTTGTTGTTGCCCACACCCGCTTTTGCCTTGCGTTTGGCGATGGGCGAGATGGCAGATGTTGTGTTAGGTAGTACCCGCGTATCTTCGCAAAAAGTTGAAAATCAAGGCTTTGTGTTCCGTTTTCCCGAAGCTATTGCCGCTTTAAAGGATTTGTTTTCAAAAGTAGCGTGACCTTAATGTCGCGTTACCTTTGCACTAAAATAAAAAAATGATGACTATTTTAGAAATAGATTTTGCAACGCCCGAATACGACCAAACGGTTCAGCTACGGGATAAAATTCTCCGCAAACCGTTGGGTTTAGTATTTTCAGCAGAGCAATTGGCCGAAGAATTTTCGGATTTTCACCTCGCCGCCTTCACAAACGATTGGGTGCTGAGGGGGTGTTTGGTACTGACGCCCAAAGGAGATAAAACCTTGAAAATGAGGCAAGTAGCCGTTGACGAAGCGGTTCAAAAGCTGGGTATTGGCCGTCAATTAGTGGCTGCTTCGGAGGCTTTGGCGCGTCGAAATGGCTTCGATGTGATGGAATTAAACGCTCGAGACACGGCTGTTCCGTTCTATAAAAAACTGGATTATACCATCGGCGGTGAACAATTTGAGGAAGTGGGGATAGTTCATTTTAAAATGATAAAAAATCTTTAATCAAATCCACATCAAAATCCTCTGCACCCGACACTAGCAAAACGCCGTTTTTAGGTTCAGACAAAATCGTTCGACCATATTTCAAATAGCTTTTCCATACGTGTTCGATAAACCATTTTGGCTCAAATCCCCAACGTTTTTCTTTCATACGGCGGTCAAAAAAAATGTCTTTTTTGATACTACACAACAAACGACGGTCAAAAAAGGCATCAAGTTCGGCGTCCCAAAAATTGAGCAACCCCTCAGTAATGACATGTTGAAATTGCGCTCTTTTATCCACAATTTCTTTTTTATAACGTTGAAAATCAATACTTTCAGGGCATTCCCAATCCGTCCGATACCGAATTTTCGGAATCTGCTGGGTCTCAAAAACGAAATCGTCTTGACTTAAAACGATGGCTGTTTCGCCACGTTCTTCCAATATTTTTTTTATCAAAAAAGCCAAACTTGTTTTTCCAGAACGACTCACGCCGCCGATACCTATTGTCATTTTTTATGTAAGAAATTAAAAGGCGACTGTCTCCATTACAGAAACAGTCGCCTTTGATTCGTTAGTTGGTTCAACATCTGTTTAGCGATAGTAGCGTCTTCTTTGCGCTGCCGATGATGTGGCGTCTAAGAAGGCACTCGCTACGAAAACAAGTGCAATAACGTAGAGAATAACCATTGTTAGATAAATTTTAGAATAGTGATAAAATCCTTTTTTCCTGATAGCTTATAACGTAGTTTTCTTGAAAAGTTACCTTCACTCTCGTAGTAATGAGGTAAAAATACTGCTATAATTCAATTTGCAAATTATTTCTGCATTAATTTTAAAATAATTTTACATAAAAATCATATCAAATGTACCCTAATTAGGGTAGGTTTGAAATAAAAAATGACTTGCCAATCTTTAACGATTGTCAAGTCATTTTTTTCTTTCAGTTAATATATTGACTATCAATTAATTAGACAACATAACGGGCATAACGAGCATTAAAATATCTTCACCGTCAACGGGGTCAGTCGGGCGCATGATACCCGCGCGTGTAGGCGTTGAGAGTTCAATTTTCACTTCATCGCCTTCCATCACGCCGAGCATTTCAACGAGGAATTTGGCGTTGAAACCAATTGTCATTGGGTCGCCTTCAAAATTGCACGACAATTGTTCGGTCGCTTCGTTTGAAAAATCAAGGTCTTGCGCCGAAATCGTCAAACTTTTGTCCGTGATGTTCAACACGACTTGATTTGTCGTTTTATTCGCATAAATCGCAATGCGTTTCATCGAATTTTGAAAATCCGCACGGTTCACAACCACTTGATTCGGGTTGTCAATCGGAATAACGGCGTTGTAATCGGGGTAACGTGCATCAATCAAACGGCACACCATATTGACTTGGCCAAAACTGAAAAAGGCGTTCGCTTTGTTGTACGAAACCTTCACTTCGTCGTTTTGTGGCAACGAATTTTTGAGCAAGTTCAAGGCTTTTTTCGGTACAATAAACGTCGTTTCGGTGCTTGTCGAGATGTCCGTGAAGGCATAACGCACGAGTTTATGGGCGTCCGTGGCAACGAAAGTGAGTTTATTTTCGCCAATTTGAATGTAAACGCCCGTCATTGCGGGGCGCAATTCGTCGTTTGACGTAGCAAACAAAGTCTTATTAATACCTTGCGACAGCGTATGCGCTGGAATCGTAATACTTGCTTCATCATCCGCTTGTGGAACGGTCGGAAAATCCGCACCGTTTTCACCTGCGAGCTTATATTTTCCATAAGCCGACGTGATTTCGATGCTGAAATTGTCCTCATTGATGCTAAAAGTCACAGGTTGACCTGGCAATGCTTTGAGTGTATCCACAAGAATTTTTGCAGGAACAGCCACCGAACCGTCACCGTCAGACATCACTTCAAGCGTCGTTGTGATGCTTGTTTCGAGGTCAGTTGCGGCAATTGTCAGCTTATTGTCGGCAATCGTGAATAAGAAATCTTCCAAAATTGGCAAAACAGGGTTTGAGCCAATCGCGCCGTTAGCGAGTTGCAGTTGCTTGAGAAGGTCGGACGAGGAAACGCTAAATTTCATTCTGTTCTATTTTTTTTATTAATTTTTTTCGAAAATACTGAGGGGGTAATAATGATGAATGATAAATGATGAATAATTAGGCTAACATATTGATAATCAGTTGTTTGTAAATTCATCATTTATCATTCGTCATTCGTCATTCGTCATTTTGTAAATGAAGGAGCGAAAGTAGTAGAAACGCGGTGTTTTTCGTATAAAAACTGCTAACAGAATGTGGAAAACTTTGTTTTTAATGAATTAACGTAGGTTAAGAAGCCTACATTTGCCCGCATTTCAAACCATTTTAGCGAACTTTCCAAGCAGGAATTCGATTTTATGCTTGAAAAAGAGACAGGAACGATGAATATTAAAAAAAGAGACCCCTCAGTATTTTTACAAAACGAGGTGTTATTTTGGCTATTATTTATTGTCGATGTTCACGTTATTCATTATTAATCGGATTAATCCGTTCTTAATTATCTATTAGTAACGCGCAATAAATAAAAGCGTATTTCACGGGCTGTTTCTCGCTACGCTCGAAAGCCGCCCTCTAAGAGATTTTTATGGAGCGAACGTATTTTT
>JAYSRS010000672.1:0-7740 GCA_043720935.1 Saprospiraceae bacterium | reverse complement strand
GTCGTCATTGCGAGGCACAAAGCAACCTTTTTGGTTCAGCAGACTGCGAAACGGAACAGATTGCTTCGTGCCTCGCAATGACGACGTTAATTATTGTCGTTTAGTGGTAAAATAAATCGGAATCATCGGTTATTTATCGCAAGGTGAAAAAATCGAAATAAACCTATTGATAGTCAACTACTTACAACTTGACGCGGGTTTGAAACCCGCGTCAAGTTTGAGTTGCGATAAATACCCGATGATTCCGAAATAAATTGAACATCAAATTGAAATCATACCGAAAAGTCTTATTTCAATGGTTGTTTTTTCAGCTTTTTCAGCCCAAATACTGAGGGAGTCTTGGCTTGATTTATTTTACCCTATCTCTGCCCACTCGCCCGATTTAGGGTTTAATGTATAAAAACTGTTATTATCAGAGATAATAATTATTGCTAAAAATTCGCCCACCCCAAACAACTATTTTTCCTCAATGTTTTATTGAGATACAATGCTGTCGCCATAGAGTAGAGCCTTGATTCGTTACACTTGAAATGCGCTAACATTTACGAAATCTTAAAGATTTTGTAAATGTCTTATAACTTATCAACACTCGACTCTAATACGACGACTTGTAGTCGCTAAACGATAAGAAGAGGCCCCTCAGTATTTTTGCACAAAAAAGGCATATCCTCAACAATTTTCTCAAAAACGTGTATATTTGTAAATAAAATCTTAGAACGTAGAATAAAGCCGTCTAAACGTGATTGTTTAGACGGCTCTATTTTTAACGAAAAAAAACGACATTTGCGCCGCTTTACGTCTGATAATGGTAAAAAAACGTCCGTCGGCAACAAGGCGAAACGTTTTTCGTTTTTAGACACTATATATATGGTGTCAAATTTGACAACCAATCATAATTTCAAATTTCAGATTTGACATCATGGGCCACTGATTAGGGGGATGCGACTTATTAGCAATGATTTTTTGTTTCTTTCTGAATGAAAAAATCAGCGTAAATCCGTCGCATCCCCCCAATCAGTGGCCCATAAAATCTGAAAACCCATTTATTTCAAACTCATAATTGCTCAAAATGCGCCGTTTTTATGCCTTCGGATTGTTTATAATCCTCACTCATATCGCTTTTTCACAAAACACACCGCCAACGGGTTATGCCATTGGCCCCCTCAGTATAAACCCCGTTTTGACGCGTTTGGAAGACAAACCACGCGTAGAAACGCCGCCACCCGATTCGATTGACCTGCCTTTCATGGACGATTTTAGCAATACTGGGCCTTATCCCGATGTCAATCTTTGGCTCGACCGCCAAGTTTTTGTCAATGCGACCATGAGTGGCAACCTTGCACCGAGCATAGGCATCGCAACTTTCGACGCGATTGGGCCAGACGGCAAGCCCTATCAGTCCTTCGGCAATTTTTCGCAACCTGCGGACACGCTAACGTCGAATTATATCAATTTGAAAAATTATATTGGTACAAGTGGCAACCGTCAGCCTTTGTCGGCGGCGGACAGCGTGTATATGACGTTTTTTTTGCAACAAAAAGGCTTGGGTTTTGCCCCAACGCTCACCGATTCGATGCTACTTGAATTCCGAAATGCGGCAGGCGATTGGCGCAGCGTTCGGAGTTTTAAAGGCTTGCCCGATTCTTTTTTTCGGAGAAATCCCGTGGATACTTTGCCGCCGTTCAGCTATTACGCCGTGGCAATTACCGACCCTCAATATTTCCACGGAAAATTCCAGTTTCGCTTCCGCAATTTTGGGACAACGGGCGGTATTTATGAGCTTTGGCACTTAGATTACGTCAAAATTGCCCCAAATCGCCGCATTTCCACCATTCGGAACTTGGACGACATGGCTTTTGTCGAGCCACCTCGCACGCCACTTACGCGCTATACGTCTATGCCGTGGCGTCATGCGAAGGCGAATATTACGGGTGAATTTCGGGATTCTGTTTTCACGCGTTTGTACAATCACTTTTCGACAGCACGCAATCCGACGAACACAAATGTAAAAATTTCAATAGCACAAGGCGCAACCCTTGTTGACAATTACACCATCATTGACGGCGTAAACGTGCCACCGAGCATCTTTTTTCAAGCGGCCAAGAGCTTACCCGCAACGCTTAAAGTCTCACTCAATCAAATTCCCGAAACCGTCACCGACTTGACCGTGACGACCGAACAACGCCTTGACATAGGTGGTCAAGAGAGCAGCGACTTGGCAAAAGCGGCAATTCGGAACGATAAAGTGAGCCAAAATACCTACTTTAAAAACTATTTTGCCTACGATGACGGCACGGCTGAACAGCAATTTAATACGAACAACACGACAACGGCGGCTTTAAAATTCCGTCTTAATGTTAAAGACACCATTCGCGGCGTTCAGTTTTTCTTTCCGTTTATCAAAGGCAATGCAACGCCTGGGGCTGCTTTTACTTTGAGAATTTGGAAAGATTCGCTTAAAACCACGCCCGTTTTTGAGCAAAGCAACATCACACCGTACTATTTGACCCAAAAAGTGGACACGTTGCAAGGCTTCACGAGCTACCGATTGGAAACAAGGGCGAAAAAAGATACCTTCATCATTCTACCCGCAGGTGATTTTTTCATCGGTTGGCAAAACGTCGGCAACGTCGAAATTCCGATTGGACTTGACCGCAATAACTTGGATAAATCGCAATACGCCTTTCAATTCTTCGGCGGCGTATGGAGCAATATTGGCACGCAAAAGGGGGCAATCATGGTGCGGCCCATCGTCGGTGGAACTGTACCACAAAACAGTAGTTCTTTGAAAATCAGTGAGTTATCGCTGTCTTCGGTGATGTCCATTTACCCAAATCCTGCAAGCGACCGTTTGAATTTCGACATTAAAACGGGCATTGCAGAAAACTACGAAGTGAGCGTTTTTAGCCTCGTCGGAAGGCTCGAAAAGCGCGAAATACTGAGGGGGTCGTTTTTAGATATTCCAGACTTGGCGACGGGCGTTTATGTCTTGAAAATTAGAAATATGGAGAACAATCGGGTTTTTAATCATAAAATCGTGGTACAGAAATAACAGCAACGAACGCTTGACGTGTTTAATTTACCAAACGGTTTTTATGTAGTGCATTGGAGAGGAGAAAAAAATAAAAATTTGGGTATGAGAAAAATTATGGCGCAGCATCCATAAAATGTCTTTTCCTTAATTTTTGCTTAAAAAATGCCCTAAACGTGCAAAAAATCTTTAATTTGACCACTTTTTTTGCACTTTTTTGAAAAAAAAGCAAATTATTTTTACCTGTTTGCTTCGCCAACATTTTAATTCCAATACATTTACGTCTTTTTTTTCGCACACAATGAAACAGACAGGACAAGTTACCGTAATAAGTAATATTTTTTAACAATGTAGTCCTAGGAAATTAGTGCATAAACTTGTAATTCGTAGATGAAAAATTATTTCGCAGACAACCTTTATTACACGACGACGGCCTTCTCCCGTGAAATCACTTCTATTGCAGAAATTGCTTTCGCCGATTTGGGCCTAACGCCGTCCGACGCCTATTTGATTATGTGCGTCAATGAGAAACCCAATATTCAGCCGACCGAGATTAGCGAAAAAATCCTCCTCGCGCCGTCAACCATCACGCGGATGATTGAAAAATTGGAGAAACGCAGCATCGTTACGCGGGCAAACGAAGGCAAATACACCTACGTTGCCGCCACCGCAAAGGGCAAAGAAGTCTATACCGCTATCATTGAAAAATGGGAGGAAATAGGCAATATCTTTACCGCAAAACTCGGTGATTCGACCGTTTCAAGCCTTGTGCAGTTTACAACACAAGCAGCAGCAGTGCTGAAAAGCTAAAAAAAATTGCGATTTTTTTTAGCAACAAAATGTCTCACAAATCACAATGCGATTGTTCTGTTAGAATTTTTATTTATGCGTAAAACGATTATTCGTTTTCATAAGAATAAAAATTCAAATACTTGACAATCAATGGTTTGTGAGGCATTTTCATTTTTTAGCATATAAAAACGTTGAAATACTGAGGGGCCTCAAAATGAAAAAAAACATATAGGTCAAATAAAAACATGGCTCGGGTTTCTTCATTTTTAAAGATTTTAATTCTTAAAATTGAAAAAAAAAAGCGTCAAAGAGATAAAAATTTGGTCAAGGTTTCTACTTTTGACCCGTTGATTTGCCGAAGGGCATTTTTTACGAAATAAAAAACAAACTGATAGTACAAGCACGAGTCTCACCAAAACTAATCACACCGAACTCTTAGAGTTCCGAATTATTCACTCTAACAGAATACGCTCGCCGCACTCTGTTAAGAAATCTTTAATAAACCATAATCCCCCGTTGGTAAAACAGACTTTAACACTTGCAACGTGTGAAGTTGTCGCTGTTATGCGTAGTTTTGCGACCGTTTTTGCGTATTTATTATTTTAACTTGGAAGGACATCATATTTAATAGCTCAATGCAGCCGTTTTTACAAGCGGTCGCGGCGGCATCAAAGAAACTGAAATGAGTAAGGAAAAATTTATTTACAACAAACAAACCCTACAGTACGAGCAAATTGAAGTCAGTTGGAAGGAAATTGGGCTTAAAGCCTTTGGAATTTTCTGTGCCATCACTATGACTTTCGGCATTACGTTCCCTTTGTGGCGACAATTAATTCCTGTCAGTGCCGAAGTGCAACGTAAAAATCAAGAGATTGAGCAACTTGTTTTGAAGTACGACGCGATGCAAAAGCACGTCGAAACGATGGACAAAGCCCTCTCTAGTCTTCACAGCCGCTCAAACGGCGTCTATCGCAAGATGTTCAACATGGATCCGATTGACGAATCACGTTGGTTAGCAGGTTCGGGCGGTCACGACAAATACGCCAATTTGGCCAAATTTGCAAGTGCCGAAACCGTTATCGAAACCCAAGAACGCGTCGAATTGTTGAGCCATCAAATTGCTTTGCATTCACGTTCCTTGGACACAATCGCAGGAATGGTCAACGAAAAAGAAAAAATGTTGTCGTCAATTCCAAGCATCAAACCCGTTCGGGAAGACAAATTGCACCAAAGTATCAACGTTTTGTCGGGTTTTGGTTACCGTATCCATCCGATTTACCGCGTAAAAAGATTCCACGCAGGGATTGACTTTTCGGCAGACCACGGCACGGCGATTCAAGCAACGGGCGACGGCGTTGTCGTTCGGGCAGGACGTGACGGCGGCTACGGCAATGTCGTTGTGATTAGCCACGGCTACGGCTACGAAACCTTGTACGGCCACATGTCAAAAATTGAAGTGCAAGACGGCCAAAAAGTCAAACGCGGTCAACGCATCGGCTTAATTGGCTCAACGGGTGCTTCAACAGGGCCACATTGCCACTACGAAGTACACGTCAACGGAAAAGTTGTCAACCCTTTGTCGTTCGTTCACGACGGTTTGACGCCTTCGGAATACGCGGCTTTGGTGCAAGCAGCCATGTCAGAAAATAACTCTTTTGATTAGTAAATCAAGGATTTATGTATAAAAAAAGCCGAACGTATGTAGATGCGTTCGGCTTTTTTTTTTGATACCCCTCAGTATTTTGGCTGAAAAAAGCCTTTTTTACTTTAAAATCAATAGAAAATGGCTTTTTTTAGGCAAAACACTGAGGGGTATTAATCATGCTGCTTCCCCTAAAAAATGCGTTACCATATCAGAGTTTAAAGGTATTAATTTAACGGTATATCTAAACATTCTTTTAACCTAAAATCCTTTGAATGGTCGTAATTCAAAATATCATTAACGTATTCAATTGGTTCTGGCTTTGTTTTTCTATTCCTCTTCTTTGCTCTTTCTTCACTAACTCTCACTTTCTTTATATAAATATGTTCTGTTAATTCTATGCCTACACGTTTAGCAGAGTTCAAGATAAACTTGGCTAAACATTCAGAGGCAATAAGCTGATTTGTAGCTGATTCTGTACCTAATTTTAGTTCAATTAAGAGAATATGCAAATGCTGCCCTTCTGTGGCGAATAAGAAATAATCACATACTCTTCTTAATCCCGATGTTTTAGCAAAATATGGAAATAAAGTTACTTTATCTGGGTCATATCTGTAAAGTAAATAATTCACCCCTGGATGACCGATAATATTTCTTTCCATTACACCTTCTTCACGTAAGATTTTTGCATCACTTCCTTTTTCAAGATAGTCATCGTGAAGCAACTGCTTAATTAAATCAAGTTGATTAACTGTTTGCTTTGCCATATCTTAGTGTATAAAAAATTTCGTCAGAACGTTGGTTTAATTCTTCAATAGTCTTATCTAAAGTTGATACTTCAAATCCATTTTGATCGATTGCAATAGTTGAAACTTCAGTTTGTTTTGCTTTTTGACTTTTATAATTAAACATATAAGCACCGATATCATTCATATTTAAGTATTCATCATTTCTATAACCAAATTTATTACTGGCTAATGATTTTACATCCTCACTATTTGAAGAAACCATAATTAAGTTATTGAACTCTCTAATTAAATAATCACTGTGTGTACTAATCACAAGTCTTAATCCTTTATTAACAAGTCGTGCAAAAATTTTTGCCAACCTTACTTGATTATCAGGATGCAAATTTAATTCAGGCTCATCAATGATAACTAAATCATTTTTTACAGCTCTGAATTTCAAATAAATGACAAGACTCGCTAATGTTTTGACAATTGAAGAGCTTTGATGAAAAGACAGTTTTATTTTAGGAGCTTTGGTACTTGAGAATTCTACGTTGCCGTCTTTGTTTATATTTACTTTTCCATTCAATAATTCATTTTCAATTTCTACCGCAAAATCATAATACTCTAAACTGCTTCGTTGTTCTATGTTATTTAAATCTTCGGCAACCTCAAGGGCATCTCTAATGGGCTGCGGATACCTTGTAGAACGTTTGAAAAGCATATCCAATAAACTATCATCTTTATTGTTGTTATAAATTGCTTGAAGATGATCTAAAGCATCATTTTTCCTTCTAGAAAGTTCATTACTAAAGGTATAAATAGAATTTCGTTCAACAGGAAAAATGGTAGATGAAGTAACTGGATAAAATGCTAAAAGTGAATAAAGCCTTGACTTAAATACTATTTGCATAAAACCGTAGAATTTTTCATCTTTAATTAGCTTATCGCTAATGGCAATACTTATAACGCGCTCATTTGATTTTTTAGTCAAAACAAAGGTATAATCAAAGAATTTTACTGTTTCATTTATCTCAATAGCTTTAATTTTATTTTCAAAATTTTCTTTTGTCTCAATAATACTAACTTCTGTTTTGGCAAAAAAATCTTTCGACTTAGCTTCAGGAACTGCAAATAAATTCCAGAGATTTGCTTTAATCTTTTCCACTTCATTTATCCGAAAATCCCACATAGAATCAATATCAAGGGCTACAATAGCAGAATTTTCTTCCACAATTTTTTTTACTACTTCTTCATCAAGTCTTAGCCCAATGCTTTTATTGTTCATTCTTGTGAGTGCATAAATCACATAAGCCATGTATGTTTTCCCTGTGCCATTAGGGCCACAGAGAATGGTCATTTTTTTTTCTAAATCTATTGTTGCTTCTTTGATAGCCCCCAATTCTTTAATTTGAATTTTCATTCTCAAGTAGATTTTAATAAAAATATAATTGTTTTATTTATTTTCTTTATTTTCTTTATTTTCTTTATTTTCTTTATTTTCTTTATTTTCTTTATTTTCTTTATTTTCTTTATTTTCTTTATTT
>JAYSRS010000671.1:0-7761 GCA_043720935.1 Saprospiraceae bacterium | reverse complement strand
TCTAACTCCTGAACTGGCATTTGTGCCATGCCGCGCAACACGCTACGGGTATCAATGATTTCTGATTGCAAATTTTCCATTTTTTTTATTTTTTTACAAAGATAAACACAAAACGATGAATTTGCAACGCCAAAACAAATTTTGTTCTACATTTATCACTCAATTTGCTGCCTACATTCAACAAAACAAATCAAGTTCTAACGAAAAAAGCATAGTATGAGCCACACAATCGCCTACAATCTCACCGAATTCCATACGGATATTTATCTACCGTCTGCTTACATCGTTGCGTTTGACGCGGCGGGGATTTTGACGCACCGCAAGGAAAAAGCGACGGAAAATAGCCTGTCGAATACGGCGATTCCCTTCACGCCGACGGTCAAAAAACTGTTTGATGCCATCGTTTTGTTGTCGCCTAAAAACTTAGAAAAAAAATTTAATGGGACGGCTAAAAAGCCTGTTTTGCTTTCAACTTTATTGCAAGATAAAGCAGTAAAAGATGCTGTGATGAAGTTCGTGCATCGGCATTTAGGCGACTTTTTGCAAACGATTGTGCAAGAAAACCTACCAATTTGCTTCGATTTGGCGCATAAACAGTTGGTGCATTTGACACAACTGACGCTAAATCCGACGCCTTTGCAACCCGACATTTATTTTGAGCGAAATACTGAGGGCTTATTGTATCGCTTGCAAATGTTGGACAACGACAAGGCGTGGCGGGTGCAAGAAAAGCCATGTTTGCTGCTTTGCAACGAACCTGCGTGGCTGATTCGGGACGGGCGTTTGTGTACAATTGAGGGCATGAACGGGTTTAGATTGAAGGCATTTAAGGATAAAAATGAAGTCATTGTAGCGCAGTCGAAAGTGAAAGAATATTGTCAAAAAATCATTTTGCCGATGTTGGAAAAAATAGATTTTAGGCACGAAGGTTTTGATATTATTGTGCATCAAATAGTGCAAAAGGCGACGCTCACATTGACGCATGATTTCATTCAACATTCGGCAGGTTTGGCTTTAAATTTTGCGTATGAAAAACAGACATTTAATTGGAAAGAAACGCGCTCGCAAAGGTCGTTTCTAGACATAAATGCTCAAGAAGAGGTTATCATTCATCATGTAAAAAGAGATGCCAAGACAGAAGCAAAGTGTATTCAAGAACTAACGAATTTAGGTTTAAAATCAAGTAATTCTAATCATTTTGAACTAGAAAATGCTCAAAATGCTTCGGCAGCGGCTTTGATTGATTGGTTAATCAATCATCAAAAAACATTGGAACAAGCGGGTTTTAAGGTCGAGTTACCCGTTGTTGAAAATAAAACTGTTACGCTGTTGCGGCCTCAATTGAACTTTGAAAAGACGGAAGAGAACGATTGGTTTGACTTAAAAGGCCGCATTTTAGTCGGTGAATTTTCGATTCCTTTTGGTCAATTAGTCCCCAATATTAGAGACAATAACCCATACTTTTTGTTGCCAAACGGTTTATACTTTTTGATACCCGACGCATGGTTTGAGACTTACGAAAACGTCGCCCGTTTTGGTAAAATTGACGGGGAAACGGTTAGAATTAAACGGCATCAAGCCACGCATTTATTAGAAAAAAACGAGACGTCAGATTTAGAAAAAACGACTGCTGAAATGTCTGAAAAAATCACAACTTGGACACCCCCTCAGTATTTGAAGGCCGATTTGCGTCCTTACCAAATGGAGGGCGTTCAATGGCTCATTAAACACTATTTTAATGGAAAAGGTGCGCTTTTAGCGGATGATATGGGTCTTGGAAAATCATTGCAAACCATTGCCACGCTGCTGTTTGCGAAGGAAAATAAGCGAAACAACGCGCCTCTAGGGACGGGGCGTCAAATGTCGGTTTTTGACGCCGAACCGACTGATAATTTCTTAAATCCGTTGCAAGCCATTCTCGTTTTACCCGCGTCTTTGGTGTATAATTGGCAGAACGAATGGAAGAAATTCACGCACGGTATTTTGGTTTATCCGTACATAGGTAATAGCAGAATCAAAGACTTACGCATTCTAAAACGTTACGATGTGATTTTGACGACCTATCAAACCGTCGCTAAAGACATTGATTTATTGGAACAAATGACTTGGGAATACGCCGTTTTGGACGAAAGTCAATACATCAAAAACAAGGAAAGCGACGCCTTTAAAGCCGTTAATCGCTTGGATGCACGGCATAAAATTTCGTTGAGCGGCACACCGATTGAGAACTCGTTGTCTGACCTTTGGGCGCAAATGCAGTTTATCAATCCGAGTATTTTAAAATCGTACACATACTTTGACCGAACATTCATAAAGCCGATTGAAAAGGGCCAAAGTCCTGTTCAAAAAGAGGTATTGCGCGCTTTGGTTCAGCCTTATTTGTTGCGCCGAACGAAAAATGAAGTCGCCAAAGATTTGCCCGAAGTGATGCCGCAAACGATTTACTCTGAAATGTCGGAGGAACAAAAAAAGTTATACGACAAAGAAAAATCGGCGATTCGGAATGCGTTATTGAACGTCGAATTATTGGGCGGCTCAGAATTTACCTACAAAGCAAAAGTATTGGAATCGTTGTTGCGGTTGCGACAATTGGCGATTCATCCTAAACTGCTGTACCCTGATTACACGGGCGAAAGCGCAAAGTTTAACGACGTTCTAGCAACGTGGGACGCCGTTCAGCGCGCCGACCATAAAATGTTGATTTTTAGTTTTTTTAAGTCGAATTTAGCACTTTATAGTGCTTATTTCGACAAAAATGCCGTAAAATATAACCTTCTGACGGGCGATACGGACTTGAAAAAACGGCATCAAGAGGTCTTAAATTTTGGCAAAAACGACGACAGTCAAACATTTTTAATCAGCCTCAAAGCGGGTGGGGTGGGGCTGAATCTGACCGCCGCCGATTACGTTTTTCTCCTCGACCCGTGGTGGAATCCCGCCGCCGAAAATCAAGCAATTGCACGGGCGCACCGCATCGGGCAAACGAAAACGGTCATGGCGTTGAGTTTTATTACGAAGGACACGATTGAAGAAAAAATTATGTTGCTCAAAGCCCGAAAAACAGAATTGTTTACCGACATCATCGGTGACGCGTCCGTTCCGTCATTTTCTAAGGATGATTTGGCGTTTTTGTTGGCTTGATTTCAGACATAATTATCCCTCGTCGGGGCTTTTACTTTGGAATGAACCGTAGTGAGTAGTAGTAACGGGGTGACTGAAAAAGTCACCCCGTTACTTGCGGTTCATTGGTAAGTACGAAGCAACAAAATTCAAAATTAAATGCGGCTAAGTTTGATGATAAAAAGGATGAATTAAATACGCTTAAATTTAGTGAAAGTAAAACGGTATTTAGGATTTAGTTTTAGTATCAAGTTGGTATCAATTTGGTATTGATTTGGTATCGATTGAACATAAAAAAATCCATCAAAACGCCCGTTTTGATGGATTTTTTTATAATTTTAACTAAGGTACTGCGGGGTATGTAATTGGGTATTTCACGCTTTTTTAGCCTTGATTTCAGCGACAAAGCCTTCAACTTCTGCAATATCCCGTACCAAAAGGTCAGCAATAGACGCAACAGTGTCGCCGCGCCGCAACAAGTTTTCGATGCCTTTTAAGAGTTTTTGATGCTCTGCTTGAACTTTCTGATCCGCTGCTTGAACTTTCTGATCCGCTTTTCGTTCCGCTAATCGAACCTTTTTTTCTGCTTTTTCTTCAAATTCACGTTGCATATTGACATAATATGCCTCATACAAAGGCATATCAGAGATGAATTTATACTCTTGCGTTGTAAGTTTATCTTTTTTAATTCTTTTGATTACTTCTGCCATGATGTCGTCATCGTTATATTGTGAAAAATCTTCTTCTGTATTGTTGGTATTGCGGCTTTTATAGGCCACATCAAACCATTTAAAATACTTTGTTAATAGCTTATTGGCAACGATATTTTTCTGAAAAGCGTAAATAAGTCGATTCTGTGAGAAAAAATCCAAGTCTTTTGTATCATTATTGAGTATTTTCAAGGTTTTTTCTCGCTCTTTTATGATAATATCAAGAGGCTGCTTCCACAACTCATTATTAGCCACAAAATCTTTAGTAGCTTCGGGTAAAGTTGTGAAAGCAATAAAATCTTCTTTAAAATTGAGCGTATCATCCACCATCCATACCAAAGTAATGACGGGTTTTAGGTCACCATAATTCTTTTCGGTATAAGTTTTACCATCCAATTTTGTAACGACTTTAGGCTCTAAAGTTTCTAATTGCAACGCTGTTCCGAGGCAATGAGACAAATAAAAACGTTTGTTAACGTCTGTTTTATACTTCTGTTGCATTTCGATAACGACGTATTTGCCATTGATTTTGCACCGATAGTCAAATCGAACGACAGTTGCATCGTCAGTTACTTTGTAATCGGTTCTTAACAATTTAATGTCGGTAATTTTAACGCCGAAAAAATCTTCCAAAAAGGCTTTTGCAAGCCTTTTGTTTGAGAACACTTTTTTAAAAAATATGTCAAGATTTAATGATACTACAAACATAGCATGTTGTTTTTAGAGACGAATCAGATAGATTTCCTACAAATATACATGTTTAGGCTCAAAAAAAGGGGTTTTAAAAATTAGTTTTGAAAATTTTGGTGAGAAATTTTTGAGACTCTCCTTAGTATTTTAAGTTAAAGGTGCATATCAGTTGATTACAGGAATTTTGACAGTAAAGAAACCATCCGCTTCTGATACAGAGATAGGGTGCGAACTTAAAAACTCGTAGCGCGCCTTGATGTTCGACAAACCTATGCCCGTTGAGTCATTTTGATTGGTTTTGAGTTGTAAATTATTGCGAACGACGATGAAATTATCTGACAAAAACACTGAAATACTGAGGGGGTGCAATTTTGATACTTCATTGTGTTTTAAGGCATTTTCGACGAGCATTTGAAGCGTCAACGGGGCAACTTTGTAGCGGTTGGTATTGGTAGTCAATTGGTTATCAAAATTAAAGTTGCCGCCGAAACGAATTTTCATCAGAAAAACGTAGGCTTCTAAATTCCGTATTTCTTCGTCGAGGCCAATGATTTCTTGCGCCCGACTTTCCAAAATATAGCGATAAACTTTAGATAATTGATTGATAAATTGCTCCGCAACATCGGCGTCTTTATGCACCAAAGTTGTGAGAACATTGAGGCTATTGAACAAAAAATGAGGATTAACTTGGTTTTTCAGAGTCTCATATTGAGCAATGGCCTGCTCTTTTTTGAGCTTTTCGGCTTCCAAAATGGTCTGTTTCCAACCTAAAAGGAAGTTTCTACCGTGTAAGATTGATGAAACCATGACCGTGATGATGAGTGAAAAAGTCCAAGAAGATAAATTTAGATTTTTGTACCAAATTGCCACTGAAGGTAAGTTGTTAGACATTAAACATATCCAAAAATAAATGACGAATAACCAGACAATTGTGGTGGCGGCGAATGTACCGATGAGGGCAATAATAAACGTCTTTGTGGGGTTTTCTATCCACGGAAAGTGGATAGCAATATAATCGGCTAATCTGCTGTTAAATGTGGCAAATAAAACGAAAGTCAGTCCATTAGCAATAATTAATTTTATTAATTTGGCTAAATCTGGACGCTGCCCAAAGCCTAAGTTGATGACGACTAAAGCCCCACCACCAATAAAAAAATAGATTAGTAACAGCTTTACCGTTTTATTAATTTTAATCGCCATAAATATCACTTAAAAAGTACCCCCTCAGTATTGAGACGTCAAAGTTAGATTTTTCTATGAAGGTAGCAACGGAGCTTGCTCCGTTGCTACCTTTTTAACCCTTTTTAGCAGGTTCAGTTGCCGCAGTTTTTGCTTGCAACGACTTCAAAATCGCCGCATTGCGCTCACTTCCCCAAGTCGGGTGAATCGGTGAAGCGGGTTTGAACGCCGCAAATTTAGCCGCCGCTTTTTCAGTATCAGGTGTTGCTTTTGCCACGCCGCCGCCGTAAAATTCGGGCATATTGAGCGTAAATTGGCCGCGAATGTAGTTGATTCGTGGATTATTGGCATCAATTGCCTCGGCTTTTCCCAAAACTTGAAAAATCATTGGTGAATATTTTTGACCATTCGCCATCGGGTTTTCAATCAATTGCAATTGATAAATAAAGGCTTCCAAAACCATCAATTCTGACTCCATCGGCGCGGCTTTTTGCGCGGTTTTGACTTCCGAAAGGGCTGTTTTAGCCATTTCCTGCGCGGCAGCCATGTCGGTATTCATCACATCATAAGCCATAAACGTCCGATTCAAGGCTGTATAATAACGTGGCAACCATTCCGCAGGCTCGGCGTCGGCGATTCGGGCGAAGGCGTTAATGACGGCGTTTTTTTCATCGGCAGTCTTTGCGACAGCCATTTCGCCGAGGGTTTTGCCGACGGCTTGTTGAAGTTTAGGGCTTTGCGCGTTGAGTTGAGCGGCTGCAAAAAATAGAACGATTGCGGAGATAATGAGCTTTTTCATTGCTAAGAGTTTTTAATTTTTTTAGAAAAATAATTTTAAATAAAGAATGTAAAATGTTGATATACAAATAATTAGAATAAAAAATTGTATTTTAAAATCATGGTTGATTAGCGCATAGTCGAACATCATTTTTAATTCTCAATTTTTAATTTCCTTTCGTTTGATGGTACAAATATGCGGCAGATACTGAGGGGTCGCAAAATGAAGCTGACCGAAGTGCAGAAACGGGGGTGTGAAATACAGAAAAGAAGCCTTGAATTTCCGATAAAACTAATTTTTTTCGTTTTTCTAACCAAAAAATTACCTTCGTCCTGTTGTTTTCTACTTTTTACTTCACAAATTAAAATAATAATTAATGGAAAATCAAAATAATCTAATAGCCTTTGAGGGTCAAGCTATTAGAAAAATTTGGCACAACGAACAATGGTATTTTTCAGTCGTTGATGTTATTTATGTCTTGACTGATAGCCCTAAACCTCGTGTTTATTGGGGCGTATTGAAAAATAGAGACAGCCAACTGTTTACAATTTGTAAACAGTTGAAACTGACGGCGTCGGACGGTCGGCAACGGCTTACGGATTGTGCGAATACTGAGGGGGTGCTTAGAATAGTTATGTCCGTTCCCTCTCCGAAAGCTGAACCGTTGAAATTATGGATGGCTTCGTTGGGTCAACAAGCAATTGAAGAAACCGAAAACCCCGAGCTGTTGACCGAGCGTCAAGCCGAAATTTATCGCGCAAAAGGCTACACCGAAGAATGGATAAAAGAGCGTTTGCAGTCTATCAACACCCGTAAATTGTTGACCGATGAATGGAAAAATAGAGGCGTTAAAGAGGGTTCTGAATACGCTTTGTTGACTGCCATCATTGCAAAAGGAACGTTTGGCATAACGCCAAATGAACATAAAGACATTAAAGGTTTAGATAAACCGTCGCACAATTTGCGCGACCACATGACGGATTTGGAGTTGATTTTAACCGCTTTAGGTGAAGCCGTAACGCGTACGGTTGCGATTGATGAAGATGCACAAGGTTTTAATGAAAACAAAGAAGCTGCCGTGAAAGGTGGTCAAGCGGGCGGACAGGCAAGGCGCAATGTGGAGAAAATAACGGGGAAAAAAGTTGTGACGCCTACCAATTTTTTACCTAAAAATGCAGATGCTATTTTAGGAACGTTAAGTAAATAAAAGCGTATTTTACTGGCTCTTTCTCGCTGCGCTCGAAAATCGCCATCTGAAGGATTTTTTAGGAGGCAGCTTGTTTT
>JAYSRS010000670.1:0-7773 GCA_043720935.1 Saprospiraceae bacterium | reverse complement strand
AAATGGTGTTTTTGCGGCAAAAGATTTAGGAAATTTTGCAAATTTCCTAAATCTGACACTCCCTCAGTATTTTGCGACATAAAGCCGATAATTCCGTTAAATAGAAATTCCTTCTGAATACAAAAATTTGACGTAAAAACGAAATAATATCTTCGCAAAAACGTTTCCTTTTTTGCCTGCAAATTAGGCATAATATTTATGCGTTTATTGTTTTGTAAAATAAATTTAACTTAAAAACGAGACTTTTATAAACAATCAACGTCTTATGTTTTACTCTTTAAAAAAGCAGGATAAGTAACATTTTCATAACCGAATGAATCTTTCTAAGTCATTGATTCTCAAAATTTTATGTTTTTAATACCCCTCAGTACTTCGAATCTTTTTTACCTAAAAGCAACTTTTATATAATTACTTAACACCTTTTACACGTTCTTGTAGAAGGATAAACAAACTTAAAACAATGAGGATTTTATTAGCCGAAGACGAAGAAAACATCCGTGATGTCGTCAAATTGAATCTTGAATTAGAAGGCTACGAAGTTGTCGAAGCAGTGAATGGCAAAGAGGCAGTTCATTTGTTTCAAGAACAACATTTTGACGCGCTCATTCTTGATGTCATGATGCCCGAAATGAACGGTTTTGAGGTTTGTGAGCAAATTCGCTTGTCGAACACCGAAATTCCAGTCATATTTTTGACAGCCAAAGACACATCCGCCGACCGCATTGCGGGCTTGAAAAAAGGAGCTGATGATTACTTGACAAAGCCTTTTACACTTGAAGAATTATTGTTACGCGTTCAAAACCTCTTGAAACGTACCAACAAACAAGCGCACGACGAAGCGGAGGTCTATCGTTTTGGTAAGTATCAAGTCAATTTTGCTACTTTTGAAGCCGTAGGCAATCAAGGTGCGTTCAATATGACGAAAAAAGAAGCGATGTTGTTGAAAATGCTGGTTGAACGTAAAAACGAAGTTGTATCGCGCAATCAAATCCTGCAATTTGTTTGGGGCTACGATGTGTTTCCTACAACGCGCACAATTGACAATTTTGTCCTATCTTTCCGCAAATATTTTGAGGAAGACCCGTCAAATCCGCGTTATTTTCAATCAATTCGGGGCGTTGGCTACAAATTCGTTATTTAAAAAATCAGTTTAGATTTTAGAACCATACTACTTAAAAAACATTAAAAGGCTGTTTTGATAATCACGACACGTTTAATTGTCTTGATTGTTGAAATAGCCTTTCTGCATTTAAAAGAAAAATTATTGACTCATGCCTCGAAATACTGAGGGGGGTATCTTGCAAAAAATTAGATAAAAAATAAATGGATAACGTAGTAAAAATTGGTTTTACGAGAAAACCACACGGCTTGAAAGGCGAAATAAAATTGCAAATTGAGGACAAATACTTGGAAGATTTGTTGGAGACGGACGTCGTTTTATTGACAATCAAAGGCAAACCAACACCTTATTTTATTGAAGATATACGCGTCGGAAATGCAATTATTGCTAAATTTGAAGACGTTGATACGGTCGAAGCGGCAACTGAAATAGGCTCAAAAGAACTGTCGTTGAGGGAAAAAGACATTCTCGCCGACGATGAACGCGAGTTTGAAGTAGAAGGCTTAGAGTACGAAAATTGTGTTGGTTATAAAATCATGGATGGCGACAATTTGGTTGGTGAAATCGAAGAAGTCGTCGAATTTCCACAACAAGAAATGGCCATTTTGACGCGTGAAGGCAAAGACATTTTGATTCCTCTGAACGTCGCTTTTGTCATCAAGCGTGACGATGCCTCGAAAACTATTTTTATGGATTTGCCCAAAGGATTGTTAGAGCTATGATTGGCAATACAATTAAAACAGATTGAAATGTTGGGCATTTTTCTTTACCAAATAAAATAGTCGATGCCTGTCAGCAGGGTAGAGTAGCGGCCTATCGTTTTTCGTGGACGCCTAGTATGGTGTGTTTTTGTTTTATTGTTGTGTATTTTATTTAACAAATTGTTTTTAACAGATTTATTTATTTAATGTGCAAGTTTTTTATCATTTATAAAAAATAAGCTCCCTCAGTATTTGCTAAATAATTTATGTATATACTTTATCATTTAGCAATCAAATAGTTGTACATCATTATTTTTTCGCTTTTATAAGAAAAGGAGGGCATTTATACTGAGGGGGGGCGAAATTGGTAAAAATGACTATTCATAAGATAAATTATTGTGTATAAAAAGACAATAAATTCGGCGCGTTTGACGCGCCGAAAATCGTGAAAATGTTTGAAAATCACGCAACAACCAATAAATGCTTGTTTTTCTTTCCATTTTCAATCATCAGATACTTATTGTGCAATAAAAAATCTCCGTTAACCATTAATGTTGGGTCTTTGATTTTATCTTTATTGATAGATACGGCGTTGCCTTGAATCGCTTTACGCGCTTCGTTGTTTGATGGCGCGACTTTGGTTTTATCGGCCATTAAATTTAGAATCCCTACACCCGCTTCAATTTCGGCGCGACTGATGGTTGACGAAGGAATCTCCTCCGCAATCGTCGCCAAATTGTCTGCGCTCAAACTTAGCAACGTTTCTTTATCGGCTTTGCCAAAAAGAATGTCTGATACTTGCAAAACAGCTTGATAATCTGCGTCTGAATGCACCCTTTTTGTCAATTCTTCGGCTAAAATACGCTTCAAAGTGTTCGGATTTGTGGCATATTCGGCTTCTAATGCCTCAATTTCGGCCTTTGTTTTCAAGGAAAAATAGCGTAAAAACTTCGCTAAATCGGCATCGTTCGCGTTAATCCAAAATTGGTAAAATTGGTAAGGCGTTGTCAATTTAGCATCGAGCCAGATGTTGCCTTTTTCTGATTTACCAAATTTTGTTCCGTCGGCTTTCGTTAAAAGCGGCGTCGTAATCGCATAGGCTTTTTTGCCCAAATTGCGGCGAATAAATTCCGTTCCCGACACAATATTTCCCCATTGATCGCTCCCGCCCATTTGAACGATGCAATTTTCTGCTTCAAAAAGGCATTGAAAATCGTAGCCTTGCAACAATGAATAGCTAAATTCGGTGAACGACATGCCTGTTTCCAAGCGATTTTTAACCGAATCTTTGGCCAACATCGTATTGATAGATGCCGTTTTTCCGACATCCCGTAGGAAGTCCAAAGCGTTCATGTTTTTATAAAAATCGTAATTATTGACCACAATTGCCTTGTTATCGTTTGTGTCAAAGTCCAAAAATTTCAAAAATTGTTGTTTTTGGAAGAATAAATTATAGTCCAGCTCATCCCCTGTCTTGAGTTCACGCTCTTTGTCTTTGCCTGACGGGTCGCCGATGCGTCCTGTCGCGCCGCCCATGAGGACAATCGGTTTGTGGCCACTCAATTGCCAAAATTTGAGCAACATAATTTGCACATAATTGCCAATCGTCAAGCTCGGTGCGGTCGGGTCGAAACCGATGTAACCGACGCACATCCCTTTATCTAATTCCGCCTCGATGCCGTCAATTTTGTTGTGCAGCATCCCGCGCCATTCCAGTTCTTCTAAAAAATTCATTGTTTACAATTTAAAAATAAAAAAAAAATTACTGTAGGCTCTCCACGGATTACACAGATTTTCACAGATTTTAGACATCAGATTTACGTAGATTTACGCAAAAATCGTCATTAATCTGTGAAAATCTGTGTAATCCGTGGAGAAGCTAATTCTACTTTGACACCCAAGGTTTTGCGCTCGGAAGGTAGCAACGGAGCTTGCTCCGTAAGGCATAGAAAATGAGCAAATTGATACTTTATAGTGCTTACGGAGCAAGCTCCGTTGCTACCTTTTGTAGAGTGCCAAAGTAGAACTAAGAGGTTTACAAAAAATAAGGCCCCTCAGTATTTTCTGGGTTTTGAGTTTAGCGTAACTCAAAACCCGTAACTCAAAACACAAAACCCATTTGTTGTGCGGCGCAAAAGTAGGTTTAGGTTTGTGAAAAAATAAGTCTTTTATGTTTTGTTTGATTTTATGCGTTTTTATCTAGTCAATTGCACATAAAACGGCGTAAAAATACGTTTTTAGATTTAGAGGAAATGGAAGCGAAAGTTGCGGAATTATCGCAAAAATAGGTATCATCGACAAACAAGGCCGCACTATCAACTAAAAGCCCCAATCTGATGTTCTTCAATTGACGGCCTTTGGGAGCAATCTGTACGGAAATATTTACAAGGCATCTCAAGCCAAACACCTCATAAAATTCGTAAAAATTTTCAAAAATCAGTGAAATCTGTTGAGAAGCTAGGTAAATACCAAAATAATTAGGATATTTGGCAAACGCTTCGGGTAAAAAAAACGTACCTAAATATGATGAATGATGACTGATACATTTAGCGTCCGTTATTTATCATTCACCGCGTATCATTCATTATGTCAAAACAAGAGTCGTCATGGTCAACAAACACATTTTTACGGTTTTACTTACATTTACGCTTTTCCTAACGCCTTCAATACTGAGGGGTAGTCACATCGTCGGCGGCGAAATATACTATCAATTTATTAGCCGACAAGGGAAGGAAATCCGCTATCGTTTCAAGATGCGGATGTATAAAGACGTGATAAATGCGACGATGAACGCCGATTTCGACAATCCTGCCTTGATTGGCATTTATTTGAATACACCAAACGGCTATGTATTGTTTGGCGATAACAACAATGGCCGCGCCATCACGCAGCCTATTTTGACGCGCAATATTGTGACGCCGAACACCATTGACTGCTTGATTCCACCGACGAACATTAAAGTGGAAGAGGCATTTTACGAGTGGGAGGCCACTTTGATTGACACGACGTTTAGTTACATCGTCTCTTATCAGAAATGTTGCCGCAATCGGACAATTAAAAATATTTTTAATCCAAATGCGACGGGTGCAACGTACAGCGTTGAAATCACGCCAGAATCGCAACACCTCAATAACAGCAGCCCGTATTTTAATCAGTTGCCACCGATGTTTATTTGCGTCGGCGAACCACTAAAATATGACCACTCGGCAACCGATAACGAAGGCGATCAAATTGTTTACAGTTTTTGCACGGCCTACACATCGCCGCAAGGTGGCGGCGGCAATCAAGGCCGACTGCCTCCTCCCCCGCCCTACACGCCCGTCAGTTACGTGCAGCCTACTTATACGTCATTTGCACCGATGGCAGGCGACCCTATTGTGAAAATTGACCCGATGACGGGGCTGATTACGGGAACGCCGACAACGCTCGATCAGTTTGTCGTAACGGTGTGCATCGAAGAATTTAGAAACGGGGTTTTGCTGACGCGACTTTATCGAGATTTTCAGTTCAATGTCGTTCAATGTCAAAAACTCGTTGAGGCGTTGATTGCCGCCGATTCTAGTTTTGGTAAAGCATTTTACGTTTTTGGTTGCGAAAATGTGCAATTAGACATCAAAAACAAGAGTTATGAGCAAGCCCAAATCCGCAGTTTTTATTGGGAATTTGATATGAAAAACAACGGTATTTTACGCAACACGCAATGGAATCCGACCATAACTTTCAGAGATACAGGCGTTTATCTAGGCAAATTAATTTTAAATGAAGGTTCGGTGTGCAGTGATTCGGCATTTTTGACGGTACAAGTTGGCGGTACAGTCCTTACGGATTTTACGGCCAAATACGATACGTGCGTTCCCGGTCCCGTCGCTTTTAAAGGCACTTACACTTCGCCTTATCCTGTAAAATACATCAATTGGGATTACAACGATGGGCTTTATGACATCAATACAGTGACCACAAGTCACCAATATTCGACGCCTGGGGTGAGGCAAGTCGCGTTTTCGGTGACGGATAAATTCGGTTGTCGAGGCCGAACGCTCAAGCCCGTGGCATGGCAACCCGCCCCCTCAGTAATTATCGTTGAACCCGATAAATTCATTGGTTGCGCCCCTGCCCCCGTGTTTTTCAATAATAAATCTTTTCCGTTAGACACCACTTACACCATTGTTTGGGGTTTTGGCGACGGCACGACGGGCAATCAAATCAGCCCGACGCATACTTACGCAAAAGGCGGCACATATTCCGTTCAATTAAATATCGTCTCGCCTTTAGGTTGTAAAATAGGGGCGTATTTTCCCGATTGGATTAAAATAAAACCCTCACCCGAAGCTGATTTTGTTTATTCACCCAATAAAATAACAAATTTGCAACCGACGATTACCTTTACCGATAAATCAAAAAATGGCGTCAATTGGGAATGGTTGATTGGTCGAGCGGTTAGTTTCAAGCAACATCCAATTTATATGTTTAAAGATACGGGTTTTCATAAGGTCAAATTGTCCGTTAGAAACATTGAAGGCTGTACCGATACGATTGCTAAATTGCTTTATGTTGAACCCGTTGTAACGTTTTTTATGCCTAACGCTTTTTCGCCAAATGATGATACAAGAAACGACGTTTTCAAGGGAACAGGCTTTACATTCGGCATGACGAACTTTGAAATGCGCATCTTTAACCGTTGGGGCGAAGAAATTTTTAAGACCGACGACCACAATAAAGGTTGGAATGGCTCAAAAAACAACACGGGCAAACCATCACCGCAAGGGGTTTATCTCTATCAAGTCAAATATTTGACGCCGCGCAAACAACCGATAGATTTGCGGGGTTATGCGACGTTGCTGCGGTGAGAATGTATTTGCAACGGCTACACGTCGTCGGGAGCGACCTATACAACGCCCGTGACGCTGATTTTACGCGTTTTTTATCTAGGGGATTTCGTCAATTCGGTCATTTCTAACGCTTATTTGACCAATATGCAAGCCGATTTCGATGCGGCACGAACGGCAGGCGTCAAAATGATTGTCCGTTTTGCTTATACCCAAAAAGCGACTACGCCTTATGGAGATGCCGATTTGATCAGCAAACAACGTTGAGTATTGCATCTTTGAAAACAGGAATTTATTTTATAAAAACGACGGATGAAGTCGTGCGATTTGCTAAAAACTAACGTCGGAAGTAAAAATACTGAGGGGGTACTTTTCGCAATGAAAAGCACCCCCTCAGTATTTTTGTGTAAAAGCACTCCGATTAGTCAATCAGCCGCTCGCGCAAAATGGTTCTGAATTTTCTCAAAATAGCGATGATTTTAAGTAAATCTTCTCTGTTTGTACAAACGTATGGTTCAGAAACGCAATAATTTTTGCCTTCCATAATCACAAAAACCCATTCTCTTCCGACGATTTCGACCCCATAAAATGGTTTATCATTTTTGTTTTTTACTTGCCCAATCATCAATGCTTGAAGCAATTGCGCCATCGAATCGCCCGAAGGATTTTTATGGGGTTTGAACTCTTGAAAATGAAAATAAGGGGTCGTAAAAGCATCTAAAACGCCTTTTGCGAGCATAAAATCAGCTTTTACGGTCAATCTGATACCATCTACGGTTGCGCCAATGATTTTATCAAAATACCCAATGTAAGGTTCTTCATCGTTAAGATAACCCAAGTCTAAAATATGCGTGATGAATTTCATTTTGAGTTCTTCCTCACTCCATCCCGTAATGCTTTTTTGCGCTTTGGCTAGTGAGCGTTCAAAAATCGCCGATTCAGTTACATCCAAAACAGGCTTTTCTACATCTAGCCATTCTGACATTGAAGGTGTTAAATGGTTTACAATGCGATTCAGTCCAAAAGTGGTAATCAAATCACCTTCGCGCCATGCTTTACCACCGTTATCATCGTCACCGAGAGGTCTTTTCTTAGCCATTTTTCAAAATTTTTTATGATGTAAAAA
>JAYSRS010000669.1:0-2757 GCA_043720935.1 Saprospiraceae bacterium | reverse complement strand
AATACACGCTCGCCCTAAAAAAGTCCTTTAAAGGGCGATTTTCGAGCGTAGCGAGAAAGAGCCAGTAACTATCAAGTAATTTTGTCCAAGCACTTATATGTTGCAAAATTAACAAAAATACTGAGGGGGTGGTTCATGAGTTTTAGAATATTCATGGACTGAAGTCCGTGATACGCGAAAGGCTGTCCAAACGGGCAGCCTTTCGTGTATTATACTGAGGGGTCTCTTTTTTACATTTTATTAGCCGTCGTAAATATCCGATTCCAACGAATGCCCGCGTCTTCGCCTCTTGAAAACCAAATAAATAAGGGCTTTCCTACGATGTGGTCTTCGGGAACAAAACCCCAAAAGCGCGAATCTTCGGAGTTGTGCCTATTGTCGCCTTGCATCCAATAGTAATTTTGACGGAATGTATAACTCATTGATTTTACATCATTTATGTAAATACCATCGGCCTTTGTTTCCAATTTATTGCCTTCATAAACGCTGATAACACGGCTGAAAAGCGCGAGATTATCTTTCGTTATTTGAACCGTCGCACCCGCCGCAGGAATCGTCAATGGGCCAAAATTGTCAATTGTCCATTTGTAACGAGCGGTATCAAATGGAAAAACATTGGATTCGCCTAAACGGTCGTGCGGCACAAGCTCTGCTTTTACACCGCCACCTATTGCGTTTATTTTTTCAATTTGTTCGGCATTCAAGGCAAAATGACCAGCAGCCGATGAGCCTTCACCTAAATCGTCGAAATGAATGGCCCATTCTTTGAATTTTTCGACATTGTAACCACCTGTAATTTTATAATGAAACTGCACTTTCGATGGAACGGTAGCCGCTTGGCCATTGATAATAATCTGGCGGTCTTTTATTTCAAAATTGTCACCAGGCAAGCCAACACAACGTTTTATATAGTGGTCTTTTTTATCAATTGGCCGTGCAATTACATCTACATCAGCATATTTGACGCCCATATCTTTAAGTTGATTGACATTCCATGACCGACCACGGTGCATTACGATGCTATCACCAAAAGGCCAGTTGAAAACAACGGGGTCGTTGCGGTCAATTTTTTCAAGGGCGGGTAAGCGGAAATAGGGTAGGGACGGCGGATTGATGTACGATTCTGCACCCGTAATCGGGATTTGATTGTGTACCAAAGGCACTTGAATCACCGTCATCGGTGTCCGCAAACCGTAGTTGAATTTGCCGACGGCCAAATAATCGCCCACCAAAAGCGAGCCTTCCATCGAAGACGTTGGGATAACGTACATTTCAAAAACGAACATACGTATAAAGGCTGCCGCAAAAACGGCGAAGAAAATTGCTTCTGTCCATTCCCGAATCGGGCTTTTGGCGTAAGGACTTGCGGAGAGTTTATTGAGGGCGAATTTGTCTTTTTTCTCCAAAGCCGTTTTTACCGACGCTTGAAATTCAGCCTCACGCGGGACGATGCCGCCGAGATATTTGTCGTCTTTGTTGGTACCAATTTGCCAAAAAGCAAGCGGTGCAAGCACAATCGACAAGAAACTATCTCCAAAAGAATAGCGGCCAAACGAGCGCATCGTGTCCACGCACAAGCCGCACCAAATAAAAATGTTGACGACAGGAAACAGCATCCAAGCCGCGAAAGAGGGTTTATGACCCACCATTTTTGCCCATTCAACGAAATTAACGCCTGGAATCAAGGCTTTTGACGGTTCAATGCCCGCTTTTTCAAAAACTTCCCTAAGCATGAAGCACGTGAGAAGGTAGTTGAGCAAAAGAAAAATTAGAATACCCACTTTTTTTTATTTTATAAATTTAATTAATTTCTATGAAAAAACGGCGCAAAGATAATTTTATAAATCAGTTAGCCAATTTTAAGCATTAACTCTCCGAGGGTTTTTAACCCTCGGAGAGTTGTGAGGTAAACGACTATTTGTTATACCCCTCAGTATTTTTACAATTTTAGGCGCGATATTTGTATAGGCAAGGGTTACTAATCATCATTTGAGTCCCCAATTATTCGTTTTAGTACACCAATATTTAAGGAATGATACAATTCATCACCCATAATTTATCATTCATCATTATTTGTTGTCTTTTTCCGTCTAAAGAACCGTGCTTTTAGTTGGTCAACATATTTTTTTCCCAATAAAAAAACAGAAATTGCAAAGAGCGTTTTGCCCGTCAACATCGCGGCTAAAATGCCCGTAGCGGCAGCACCGACTGACCAGCCCAAAAAGGGGACTATCCAAAAAACGGCGGTGCAGCAAAGTGACAATATCAAGCAAGTCCAACCGACAATCGGTTTCCAGTTCGTAGGTAGGTTCATATATATAACGTGTACTTTTTAAAATTTGAATAACGGTGCAAAGAAACACCCAATTTCTCTAACCTTAATGGTGTATTTTTCAAGCAATTACTGAGGGGTCTCTTTTTTTTTGCCCGTATTTATTTTGGCGGCTCAAAATTCTTTTCGTAGCATTGCACAAACTAAAAAGTTCGACGGAGGACTTGAAAAAAACGCTAGACGCTTTTTTGATTTTTGACTTTTGATTTCTGACATCGGATTTCAATCGTGGTAATTCAAGAGCCTTATAGATGAGAAAGTAAATGACTGATGTTACGCAATGGGCCACTGATTTGGGAGATACAACTGATTTACACTGATTTTTTTCTATAAGCGTTTCCATTAAAATGTAGTTATTAAAATGCTCCTAATCTGTTGATACTCAACTTTATATGTTGAGTATTTTCTGCAAAAGGTCATCCATT
>JAYSRS010000668.1:0-2759 GCA_043720935.1 Saprospiraceae bacterium | reverse complement strand
TGTTTTGGCTGGATTTTCTTTTTTTGATTTGACGTTTAAATACATCGACAAAAATAGAAAAGCGTTTGCAGATTCCTAATCTACAAACGCTTTTTTATCAACTTGGTTTTAGTCGCCTTGTAACTCATTGATAATCAATAAGTTATGAAGTGTGTGGAGGATAACGGATTCGAACCGATCGCCTCTTGCATGCCATGCAAGCGCTCTACCAAATGAGCTAATCCCCCTTTTTAATGATGAACTATGAATGATAAATGATGAATAATGAGATATGGTAAAACCTTTTTTATGAAAAAGACTTGCGTATTGTTCAAATGTAGGATTCATCATTTATCATTCATAACTTATCATTAAATGTTGGGCGAATGTATGACAAGTTTTGGGAACGCCAAACTGTTTGAAAAATAATTGTGGATTGGTAAACAAAAATTGGTGAACACTCAAAATAGGCCTCTCAGTATTTTTAGCCAAATTCAAGGAAAATGGCCTTTTCAAGAACTTAACCATCGCTTTTTAAGCATTCGACTCCACAGGTTTGAGTAAATAAATGCTGATGTATTATTTGAAACCCTACATAAAAATATTTTCTTTTTATGTAGGGTTTTAAATTCAGCATTATACTTCTCTGCATTAGGTTTTGTGCAACTGATAAAATAAATGATTCATTTAGACAAATGCACAAAACCTATTGCAGTCGAGTATAATATCAAATTTTATCACTAATTCAATACAAAAACGTCGTCATTGCGAGGTACGAAGCAATCTCTACGTTTTAGCAGACTGCGAAACTGAGCAGATTGCTTCGTCGTGCCTCCTACTAATGACACGCTCGAAATTCGGCACTACGTTCGGGGAACTTTGAAAGTTCCCCGAACGTTTTACGCCAATCAATAAATTAAGTTTAAAATTGCACTATTGTTCATGCTACTGTACATGGGCCACAGATTTGACTGATACAACTAATTTACGCTGATTTTTTCTAGGAAATAATAAGAAAAATCAGTGTAAACCATTCCAATCTGTTTAATCAGTAGGTCATGTATAGTAGCATGACTATTGTTTTTTACATTTTCAAGAACTTCACCATCGCTTTTTGACCATTTGACACCGCAGGTTTTAACCAATAAACGCCTTTTGGCAATTGCGAGACATCAAAGGTTAGTTGATTGTTGCCCGTTTTCAAAACGCGTGTATTTTTAGCAATTACTTGCCCTAAAACGTTTGATAAATGAAAATCAACCGCCCCGTTGAACGGGCTTAATACATCAACCGTCAGCACATCCGCCGCAGGATTTGGCGCAAAACGCACCAACTCAAAGGCGGCATTTTGAGGGTCTTGCGTGGCCGTTATTTTGGTTACAATGACTTGAAAACGGCACTCTGCTTGATTGCCCGATGTGTCGCGGGCTAAATAAACGACCGTCGTTGTGCCAATCGGCAACTGTTGACCTGGCTGAAAATTGCTCAAAACCAACAAATTACTGCTACAATTGTCCCGTGCCGTCGGCGTTGTCCAATTAATCGCTACAGAATTTTGAGACGTTAAAACACTAATCGTCGTCGGGCAATTGTTGAAAACAGGTGGAATAGTGTCCCGCAAACAAGGATTTGGCGCGAAAGGACAATCCGCCACTTGCGAATTTGTCAACAAAAATGCAAAACCGCCTTGTCGGCCATTCGACAACGAAAATTGTCCACTTGCCCCAAACAAGCCCGCATTTTGGCCACTCGCGCTTTTACCGAACTGAAAAGAGCCATTTCGACTGCTGATACTGAGGGGGGCCGCCGTGTCAAATTTTATCGTCCCTGACATTGCGCCCAAATACCGCCAATCGGCTGCGACGGAAGCGGCTACGCTATCGCGGTTGCAATTCTCTAAACGCGGCGTGCGGGTTGTTGCTTTTGCAAACGTTAAATCCACTAAAATGGATTGCCAAGTGTCCGAACGGAAGCGACCGCGCAATGTTCCCGTGCTGTCGCCGTTGGCTTGAAAAACGACGCTATCGGCTTTGAAATACGTCAAACCGCAAGGTGTTCCCGTTGTTTCCAAATAAAATCCGTAAGGTTTGTACTGCAAATCCGTACAACCGCAAATATTGTTCGTGTTTTCGACGGTGTATTTATTGCAACCCGTCGGTGGCGGTAAAGTGAAAATATTGACCGCAAAACTGCACGTTGACGTATTGTTATTAGCATCTCGTGCTGTATAAGCAACGGTCGTCACGCCTACGGGAAAGACTTGGCCGCTCACAAAATTACTCGTGACGGTCGGGCTGCTGCAATTATCGTAAGCCGTTGGTGTAATCCAAGTTGCAACGCTCGTTGTCTGATACGTGCCAACGTTTATCGTCGAAGGACAGGTGTTAAACATAGGTCTTGTTACGTCATTCACGCAAGGATTTGGCTCAACGGTACAGGCCACTGCTTGTGGATTTCTCAACAAAAACGAGAAGCCACCGCGTTGTCCGTTGCTCATCAAAAACGTGCTATTGCCGCCCAACTGTAGGCTATTTTGATTGTTCGCACCGATGCCGACTTGCGTTAAAGCACTGAGACTACTTACGTTATATATGCTCGTAGAATCGAATTGAATGACACCGCGCATTGCCCCGAAATACCGCCAAGAACCCGCTCCCGCCGACGCACTGTCTCGATTGCAGCCGTCAATTCGAGGCGATTTCAAGGTCGTTTTAGCAAACGTCAGATTCACAAAAACGGGTTGCCACGTTTGCGAGCGGAACGTACCACGCAAAGTCGCC
>JAYSRS010000667.1:0-7804 GCA_043720935.1 Saprospiraceae bacterium | reverse complement strand
ACAAGCTGCCTCCTAAAAAATCCTTCAGATGGCGATTTTCGAGCGCAGCGAGAAAGAGCCAGTAAAATACGCTTTTATTTACTTAACGTTCCTAAGTTTATTAATGGGAAAAAATATCTATGAAGCCTTAAAAACCTATTTTAGCCCAATTGTTGAAAAAATATGAAAGGGTATAAATTTTATTTTTTTTCTTGTAATTCTGCAATATTCTCTACTTTATCCTTATTTTTGCTTAAATTTTTTCTGAAAATCTATAATATGACGGTTACACTTAATCAATTATTGCGGCAACCTAATTTGCCAATGCTCGTGAAACAAGCGCAAACAGTTCTGCAATCCGAAGCAGAGCGGCGCGAGGCGTTTTATGAATGGATGGATGACAATATGAAAGTAGAATTCATCAATGGGCAGGTGATTATGCATTCACCCGTTACGAGAAAACATAATTTAGTGCGCCGATTTTTGTCTGTTTTGATTGATATGTTTAATTCTGTATTTGAATTGGGTGAATTGCACGATGAAAAAGCCATGATTCACTTGACACGTAATAGTTTTGAACCTGACGTTTGCTTTTTTTTGAACGAAACCGCGAAGGATTTTCACGAAGAACAAATGCTTTTTCCTGCCCCCGATTTTGTCGTTGAAGTCCTGTCAAAAGGCTCAATAACCCGCGACCGTGTTGACAAATTTAAAGATTATGCCGCGCACAACATCGCGGAATATTGGATAATTGACCCTAGAAAAGAAACGATTGAGCAGTGTTTGATGCCTGTCGCACATGAGCAAAAGTATGCGTCAAGACGTACTTTCAAAATAGATGAAACTATAGAATCAACCGTTTTAAAAGGCTTTAAAATTCCTGTCCGTGCGCTTTTTGATGCTAAATTAAAGTCAGAAATCGCAAGAGGATTTAATAAAAACTAAGAAAAACAGTGCATTTTACCTTAATTTCTCCAAAATACTGAGGGGGGTAAATTTTCGCGCATTGTGTAAAGCAGCCGCTTTAAAACGCATCAATTCATCGGGATTTTGGCGCAAACGCAGTAAAATCTCTATCGCTTCTCCATAAGTGGTGAACGTCAGAACGGAAGATTTTAAAGCGGGTTCTAAGGGGTAGTCGGCAGGGAGGAGGCCCATTTTAGCGGCTTTTATCATGGTAAAAATAACGCCCGTTTCTTTTGATTTGCCATAACGGGCGGTCGCACCTTGTTTTAAAATCAAATTACCTAACACAACATCTGCTCGTGATAATTTTTCATCATAGTCTTCCATTGTCAAAAAATCTTGATAAATTCTAATGGAATATCCTTTGTCAATCAATGGTTTAGCGGCTTCAACGACCGTTTGACCGCCTTCTGGTGTTGACACTTTTCCGAGAAAATCCCAGTCAAAGGCGTCTCGAAGTACCCCCTCAGTATCTTGCGCTAAAATGGTCAAAATTGAAAAATAATCACGCCTAACTGCCGACACTTGACCCGACAGACACACCCGAAGCCGTGTATTCTCTTGACTTTTATCTGTAATTTGACCATCAAAAATGGAAAAGGGTAGGAGAGTTACATTTTCAGCACCAACAAATTGCGCTAATTCATGCCCTAAAACGGTGGACATCGTGACGAAACGACCGTTTGACCGTTTGACTTTTGCGATAATTTTAGGATTGATTAGACTGTATTTGAAATAAATTTTTAGGTGGTACAGAAAAAGTTTAAAGTTTTTGAATTGATAAATGACATTATGAATTTTATCAAAAAAAGATTGCTGAAACCAAAAATCTATATTGTGCAGAACGTAGTAAATGGGGCAACCAAAATCCGTTTTCTCAAAGACTTTCGCTGTCTCATACAACTCACGGGCATAAGGCTCAAGCGTCACGACGACGAGTTTGTCATAGTTTTTTATCTTTTTTAGAAAACTATCGACCCCCTCAGTATCAGGCTTGACAACAAGGCTAATTTGTTGATTTTCAAGGTATTGCAATAGCTTTCCACCACGCTCATTGGTGAAAATTGTTAATTTATTTGACGGGTCGGCGGCAAAAATATGGGTAATACTTTCGACATACACGTAATGGCCATGTGGCGCAATTTCAAGGATAGCAATTTTCATGAGGGGCCTTTAATTCAAGTTTTAATTCAAGTTTTAATTCGGGAAGCATAACCACTGGCTTTCATCATAGTTTTCAAAACGATAATCGAATTGACTTAAAAATTGTAACAAGTCAAAAACGGAGTAACCAAACCGTTTGCACCACGTTTCGTTGCACTCCATGATGATTGTTGGGCGATGATTTTTAAGCATTTCTGTCGCGCCTTTGAAACACAACATTTCAGCCCCTTCGATGTCAATTTTAATGAAATCAACTTTCGCTATTCCCTTGTCTTTCAAGTAGTTATCAAGCATTCGGAGCGGTACTTCTTCACCTGATTTTTTATTTTTATCAATAAAATTCATAGCGTCGTTTTCCACATCGCCTAAAAAAATGACCCCCTCAGTATCGCCGAGTGCCAGTTGTGCCGTCGTGACATTTGTGCAACTATTTGCGGCCAAATTTTTATTCAACGCCTCAAAAGTCGGGCGCGATGGCTCGAACGCAATCACGCGCCCGCCCGCACCTACGAGGCGCGACCCTAGCATTGAAAACATTCCGATATTGGCCCCAATGTCCAAGACGGTATGATTCGGTTTTACGAGTTCGGCAAAGCGACCCAATGTCTTGGTTTCAAAGGCTTGATTTGTGCCGACGAGATGTTGTTCAGAGAATAAAACCTTTGCGATAAAACCGTAATGATTAATCGTAAACCATTGATTTTTAATAATTCGAACGCGGTGGGTTACGCCACCAAGCGACCAGCGAAGTTTGTTGATTTCGCGGACAATGCTTTGCAAATAGACTTTGGTGTGGTAGGAAAAAGCGGACATGATTTTTTTATTTTTTTTGATATATATTATGAGTACCATCATTTGATTGCACACAGAGTTGGATTTCACACAGATTTCACAGAGTTGAATTTCACACAGAGTTCAACAGAGTTCTTCCTTTTTGTCATTTAGAAGAAAACAAAAAACTCTGTGAACTCTGTGAACTCTGTGTGAAATTCAACTCTGTGTGCAATCGAACTAAAAACGCCAAATGCCGAATTTTAGCAAAATGCGTCGCAATGGCCCCGCAAAACGCCCGTCAGGACGCCCCCAGTGGTGATGAATTAATTGCGGATAAGGGGAGTTCTGAAATTCTAAAATAAACTCATTGCCCTGCTGACTTGGATTACGAAAAATTGGCATATCGTACTTGATGCGTAGAATAGACAAAACAGATTGGTCGTGCCGATGTGCGAAAAAATCGGGCAAATTTTCTTTGCCCATTACGTTTTCTGATTCACCAATTATCTGACTATTTTGGCAAAAATCTGACCATTCTTCTACAAATTGAAGTGTTTTTTTCGTTTTTTTGAACAAAATAAACGAGGCTTGCACCATTTCAGCATCGTGATAGGAAGGGGTATCGCAAGCCATCAAAACAAAGGTATCGCGGCGCGTTGCGGCACTGTTTTTATAGCCGTGTGCTTGAAAAAAGACAATGTCCAGCTGTTTTTCGCAGATTTCGACGACGGAATTGAGCGGTTCAATGATTTCGAGACCCGAATCGGCATAAATCAAAATGTCATTGTCCGACATTTTTTTCAAGGATTCGAGAATCAAATAGGGTTTCCACAACCAATAACCGAGGCCGCGAGGAATATCGAAAATAGCGCGGTTTTTTTCATAAAACGGCGTTCCTTTGACGTCTCCGTCAAAGGTGTAATGGAAAATATTTTTAATGCCTTGCCGACGCGCCGATTTGTCCAAAACAGCATGACTTTTTGAAAAATTAGGCGTTGAGAAACTCGTTAAGAAGATTTTAGATGTCAAATTTCAGATATTTCAAATTTAAAAAATCCTAGCGATTTCAAATTTCAAGCGCATAAATATTGAAATTTGAAATCACTGAAATTATTTCGGAATTATTTTATGAGAATATTGGTCACCAAACCAATCGGATGCGGTGGTTCATTGTCGCCAATCCAACCGCTTGTTTTAAAAAGATGAATGCGTTCCTTGCCAAAACCGCGTTTTTTGCTCAAATCTTTGGTAATTTCCACAAAAGCGTCTTCCATATCGAAATGCAAATCATCCCAAAAGAACATAAAATCATCGGCAATCAAATCGTATTTTTGCATCATTTTGTACTCATGGAACAAGCTCGCCGCGTCGTGAAAAGCATCAGAAAACAAGACGTTGAATTTTTGCCCTGCGAGGCGTTCCCAACTTGCTTCATCAAACACATCGGCGCATAAATACGTGACTTTATGCCCTTTTTTGTCGAACGTAAATTGGCTTAAAGTTGGATTTGATTTCTTAATCGAATTGGCTTTCTTCTCCCACGTTTCGGTACTTTTTTGTTCTAAAACGGCATGTAATGGCGGGTTCATATCTTCAATTTCAAAACCTGTAAGCGACGCGTTCTCAAATGATTGCATCATTTGAAAAAAGTTTTTACCGACGGAGACCCCAATTTCCAAATAGTTAATCGGCGCATTGATTTGCGTCGAAAAATAAGCAATATAATCGCTGTAAGTCGGCGTTTTACTGAGGGGGGCGTTGATGAAACGCTGATTGTATTCAGGCACACCGTATTGAAAACACGATGCTTTCATGGCCTTGGCATCGAGCCAATTTGGGATTTGTTTCAACACGTTGCGGTGGTGTTGAATCACAGCGTCAAGGCGTTGAGCATCAGAAATGGACGGTAAAGCACTGTAAGGCGTATGAAAAAACCTTTTTATTTGTCGGATAATACCCATTCTTTGAGTGATGAAGTATGAATGATAAATGATGAATGCTTGGTAGATTTCAGATTTTAAAAATGTCAGATTTCAAGGGTTTTAGGTTGCAACTCTTGAAATCTAACATTTGGAATTCTTGAAATTCTGAAAACGGCGGCAAAAGTAGTTTTTCATACGTCGAATAAGCCTATTTTGTTAGATAAAAAAAGTTTCATTGTGGCTTACAAGATAGTTTTTCCAACTTTGCGGCTCAAATTCATCATTTATCATTTATACTTTATCATTTCCCAATGGGCATTATTCAAAAACAAAGTCTTCTCAATACCGTCGTCGGCTACGCGGGTGTGCTTATTGGCGTGGTCAATCTGCTGTTTATTTATCCGATGATTGACGTCAAAGATTTGGGGGCCATTCAGTTTGTATCGGTCACAGCGACGCTGTTTGCGGCCTTTGGCGGTTGGGGTTTATCGACGGCAACGGTGCATTTTTTTCCAGATTTTAAGGACGATACACGACGAACAGGTAGTTTTTTTTGGTTGTTGCTCATTGGGACGATTATTTTTAGTACCTTGACCTGCTCGGTTTTATGGTTGCTAAAAAATTCTATTTCGTTGGCTTTTGGCGACAATAGACAGCAATTCGTTAGCACATTGCCATTTATTTTGGCGTGTACGTTCTTTTGGGCGATTAGCAATTACTGCCAAGCGTTTGCCTCCAATTTTAATCGGACAGTGCTGCCTTCTTTTCTCTCTAATTTTGTTTTTAAAATTGCACAACCCATTTTGGTTGTCTTATTTTTTTGGCAACTGTTTAGCTTTGCAGAAGTGTTCAAAGGCATTGTCGCAACGTTTTTTTTGATTGCTACTTTACAATTTTTCTACTTGCGTTATCGTGGTTTCATTCAACTGAAACTCGACACGCTCGTTTGGAATCGGACGAACATTCAAAACATTATGAAATATGCCAATTTTACCGTTTTGGTGAGCATAAGCAGTATTTTGACGGCGCAATTGGATAAAATTCTCATTGTGCCAATGATTGGCTACGCGAGTTTGGCGATTTTTAGCTTTGCGAGTTTTATAAGCGAATCCATTGACATTCCCCGCAAGGCTATTTCAAGCATTGCCGCGCCTTTGATTTCAGAATCTATGAAGAAAAAGGATTATGTCCATGTAGCGCAGATTTACCGTGACAGTGCCTTGTTGCAATTCATTATCGGGGCGTATTTACTGACGGGTATATGGGCGTGTGCGGATGATTTGTTTTTATTGATGCCCAAAAACGGTGCAGTCTATGCCCAAGGCAAATACGTTATTTTGATACTCGGACTAAGCCGCGTGATTGACATGGTAACAGGGACAAATCACGAAATTATTACCTTTTCAGAGCATTATCACTTCAACTTGAAGTCACTGACCATTTTGGCGGTGCTAAATATCGGCTTCAATTTCTTATTCGTTCCGACCTACGGCTTTGGTTTAGGCATCATCGGTTCAGCCTTAGCGACGCTATTAGCTTTATTAATTTTCAATATTTGGCGTACCGTTTTTATCTATCAAAAATTGCAGATTCACCCCTTCGTGGGGGCGATGTTTTACCCTGTTTTAGCGAGTAGCGTTGCGCTTTTACTCGTCTATTTGACCCCCTCAGTATCCAACCCGTTTTTATCCATTTTAATGCGTGGTTCGATTGTTACGGCGGTATTTGCGTTCGTAATGGTCTATTTCAAAGTCTCGCCTTACGTGGATATGTATGTGGAAAAGTTGAAAAAAGGATGGCGTTGATGGTTTAAAAATAGGCGTGTAGTGACTTTTTTAACCAAAATACTGAGGGGGTTCTTTGAAAACGCAGGAATAAATTTAATAACGAAACAGCCTTGAAAACCGACGTTTTCAAGGCTGTTTCGTACAAAATACAGAGGGCGTATTTTTTCGCGGTTTGGTTTAGACGAGATTATTTTCAGCCAATTTTTCAGCGTAATCCACATCTAAATCTAGGATATATGCAATTTTTTGAATAGCAAATCCCTCTTTTATCATAGCATGAATTGATTTTATTGCCCGCGCTTCTGCTTTTTCTGCTGCTTGTTTCGCTGTTGCTTCCACTGCTTCTTTCGCAGCTTCTACTTCTTGGTTTTTCTCATAAACCAATTCTTCATAGGTGATACCATGCTCATTGAGAGACATTGCGTTTCGGATGTCAATCCTATTTTTTGTCATTACCATGTTTTTTTCAGATTTTAATGATTGGAAAAAGGAACATTGAGTTTGAGTTCTTCCTCCATTTTGTCGGGAAGCAACATATAATCGAAAACAAAGTTAAGGATTCTCCCCATTTCGTCAGCGGGAAATCCTTTTTTTTCTACCAAATCTAACACTTTTTTCTTCAGTTTGAACCGTTTTTTATCATTGTCGTAAAAAATTAATCAATTCTTGTTCGCAATACTCAATCGGTACGGACATATCAATAGCGGCGTACAAATCAGGCTTGATTAAGGCAATCACATCAAAGGCATTTTGAGTAAAAAACTCTTTAAAAACGCCGTCTTCGTCAAGCACATCTTCGTCGGTTGCTTGCTTGTTTTTCTTGAATTTTTGCTGTTTTTTTGCTTGTTTGGGTTGTGTCAAATGTGGTGAATTGAGTTTTGCCATTAGGTAATGTTTGTTTTAGTACGGTTATTTTATTATTTTCATTGGGCAAATATCAAACTTTTGGTTTTATTAAGCAAGTAAAAATCAATATTTTTTTGACATTTTTTATTTTAAAATAAGTAAAAACTGCATATAGTCGTACCGTTTCTGTATATTTTTGATTGTTTTTCTTTGAATGCCTAAAAATACTGCGGGGTCTCTTTTTGAGAAAAAACGTACCAATTTTTAATAAAGTACTTCTTAGTACATGACAAAAAAGACAAAGGCTTTTCGCGCTCGCTTCGCTCGCGCGAAAAGAGGGGAAAGTGGTTCAAATTTCGGGCAAAG
>JAYSRS010000666.1:0-2767 GCA_043720935.1 Saprospiraceae bacterium | reverse complement strand
AGCTACGCCGCAATGCGAGATTTTGAGACTAAAATCGTTGATAAATGAGTTTCAAAGATATAAATAGTTGTTAATCAAATATTTATATCTTTTAAATTTTTAGTTTTGAATTTTTAATTCAACTTAAATAAACTCTGTCAAACCTTCTTGCCAGCCGTAGCGACGGAATTTTTCAAAGTCTTTATAAAAACGCAAACCCGATTCAAACATTCCAAAAACGCGTTCAAAAGACCACACTTCTGCCCAAGATTTAACTTCACCTTCAAACTGAAACAACCGCCTAATGCGGGCCATTTTATTCACTTCACTAACGATAATCACCTTCCGCGCACCGAGTTGTCGGGCGAGTTTCAAGGCATCTTTGTCTTTTTCAACAACGCCGTGGTGACAGACTTCGATGGCTAAATATAAGTCGCCACCTTTATACCAAAGCACGTCAATTTGATACGGAAAATCGGGCAAATCGCGGAGAGGCCCCTCAGTAACGACCTCAAAACCTGACCATTCACCAATTTTTTTGAGCATATCTACCGTCGCAATGTGCAAAGAATCGCCCCTGACTTCTCCCGCATCGGCGAGTTGTGCGAAGCGTTCTTCAAGGGTTTTTATCTCAATAATGGAACTAAAACGCGTCGGTTTTGAGGGCAACGTCTTGGATTCGGTAATCAGAAAATCGTAGCGATTGAGGTAGTCTGTAATATCGTATTGACCAAAAAAACGCAAAAACCACACGCCATTTCTCAATTTTACGATGGGTTTAAACTGTTTGAAACTGTTGCCAACGGCATAAATATCGTGAAAAATCTCCATAATCAAGGCCAACGGCAACACAAAAACGCGCTTGTCGGATTCGCACATCAGCAATAAAAAAAAATGGCGGTGGTGCTGATAATAGTAATCAAAACGCGCTTCATCGAGCTTAAACGTATAATCACGACGGCTTATACTGAGGGGTGTCATTTGAATGTCAATGAGGATTTCATTGTTTAACAAAAAGACCTTTTCCCCTAACTCTGGCTTGGATTCGATGGAAAAACCGAGATTTTCGATGCGTTTTAAGACAATTTCTGATGTTTGTATGGACACTTTTTTCTTTTTTTTATTAGCTAAATATAGTTTGTTTTGCGGCGAAAATAGACCTTAAAATTAGAAAATCTCTTTAATACCATAATAAAATTTGAAACCCTACATAAAATTGAAGTAGGTCTTTTTTGCGCGCTTCGCTCGCAAAAAATGGAGAGAGGTGGTTCATTTTTCGGGCTTTGCCCGAAAAATGAACCACATTCCCCCTTTTTTGCGAGCGAAGCGGGCTATACCTAAGTAATTACTTTTTTTTTAGAAAATAACTTTTTGTAAATAGTCTGTGCATTACTTACAAAAAGGAAAATAACAATAAAAAACCTCTGTGTCCTCTGTGAACTCCGTGTGAAACAAAAAATCTATGTGCGCAAAGTGGCTGCTAATTGAATGGCTTTAATGATACGTGGCTGCGTGCCACAGCGACAAATATTGCTAATATTGTCTTTGATGTCTTGCTCCGAAGGGTTCGGAATTTCTTGCAGCAACTTAGCGGCGGCCATCATAAAACCCGATTGACAATAGCCACATTGCGGCACTTCAGCTTCAAGCCATGCTTGCTGAATCGGGTGCAAATCCGTAACATCAGGCGATAAACCTTCAACTGTTGTGATTTTTTTGCCTTCGGCGAGCTTTGCAGGATAGGAACACGACCGCACGAGTTCGCCGTCAACGTGAACGGAACACGCGCCGCACATCGCCCGTCCACAACCGAATTTAGTGCCTTTGAGCTTTGCTTCGTCGCGGATAACCCACAATAAAGGCATATCGGCGTCCACATCTAGGCGCGTAGGTTTATTATTAATCGTGATATTTAATGTCATAAATTGATATTTTAAACAGGAAATGCGAAAGGCGGTTTTAACGTCGGCGAGATTTTGAACCTCACCGACGTTTTCGGTACAAAACAACGCAATAATTTTTAATTCCTAATTTTTAATTCAAATACCAAGGATGCCTCAATTTAAGTAAGGAATATGAAATAAATAAAAGCGTATTTTACGGGCTGTTTCGAGCGATTAGTGACAACTTGACGCGGGTTTGAAACCCGCGTCAAGTTTACGTTGCGATAAATAACCGATGATTCCGAATTTTAATTTAGTTTCGCTATTATAAGCTGACATTATGCAGTTGAGAAATTTGACAATTTCACTTTAATAACAGTTGACTAAAGCGTGTATAAAAATCTAACGAATCCGTAGGATTCGCACATTTATAGAAAATATTTACGCCCGTTTCTTCCAAATCCGTAGAATTCGCACATTTATTATGGCGCATTTAATGTGCAATCCTACGGATTCGGGAACAAGGGACGTTTGAGCATGTCTATAAACGTGTGAATCCTACGGATTCATTAGATTTTTGTAAATGCTAAACGGGTGTTTTTTAATCTAATTTCAAAATTTTTAGACTGCGTAATGTCAGTGAATAAGCTAAAAAGTAGTAATGCGTAAATAAACGCTATTTTTTCGGAATTATCGGCTTTATGGTACGGCACTAAACTATTGTACAGTATAATTTATAAATACATAAAATACTAATAATCAATTATATACTGATGTTACGCAGTCATAACTCCGAAGGAGTTGAATATGAATACCCGTAGGTGAAACCTACGGGTCAAATGCCAGAGGTGTTCCCAAGTCCGAAGGACTTGAATGTTTCGATAATTGCTTGATGTCCACATTCA
>JAYSRS010000665.1:0-7827 GCA_043720935.1 Saprospiraceae bacterium | reverse complement strand
AAGAGGCTTTTTACGTTAATCATTACCAAGATTTTGCAGCTACGCCGCAACAAGGCATCTTTTATCATTTTGCGACATAAAGCCGATAATTCCGTTTTTTAATTCTAAAAAAAAAAAAATGCACTACTCAGTATTTTGCCTTTATTTTTCAAAAGAAAACAGACAACGCCGCAAACGCTGTCAACCACAGGATAAGTTGCCGATAACGGGCTTCGTCTATCCGTTTTACAATCGAAACGCCGACGTAAAAACCGACAATTTGAACGGGTAGTAACAACACATTGATACCAATTGAAGACATATTTACGGTATGCCAACTGAAAATGTGAAACGGCAATTTGAACAAATTGACAAACAGAAACAGCCACGCGTTTGTGCCAATGAAATGCAATTTTGACAACTGCATACTCATTAAATAAGCTGTCGCAAAACCACTTGCCTGATTGCCCACCATAGATGTAAAACCCGTCGCCATGCCCAAACTGCTTGAAAACCACGGTTTATCAGACAGATTGTCCAACGGTTTTTTGTCTAAATAAAACATCCCCGCTACGATAATTAAGACGATTGACGCCATCATGCGCTTGAAAACGGCCTCGTTTAAGTCTTTTCCAATCCAAACACCTAGTAAAATCCCAAGCAGTACATAAGGCATCAGACGCCAAAGGGAGGGCCAATGAACAGCGCGTTTGTAATAAAAAACGGCCAAAATATCGCCCACAATTAGCATCGGCAACAAAATGCCCGTTGACACTTTGCTGCCAAAAACAATCGCCAAAATCGTGACGTTGATGATAGACAACGAGTTGAGCCCCGCCTTCGCAATGCCGACGATAAGGGCGGCTAAAATGGCCAAAGTCCATTGAAAAGGGGTTAAATTGTAGGCGTGTATAAGTGATTCCAACATGGATTTTAGGTTTAAGTCGTCATTGCGAGGCACGAAGCAATCTTTTTGTTTTAGCAGTCTGCGAAACTTAGCAGATTGCTTCGTGCCTCGCAATGACAACGTTGATTGGGTTGACGGTCGAGTATAAAGTCTTAAAAATCAATGAATCTAAGTGTTCGCGTTGAAAAACGTACCCCTCAGTATAACGCCTAAAAAATGCCTTGCGAAGCGCGTTCACAAGGCATTTTTTTGTCATTCAGAAGGAATCTCTATCATGTGAATTTTATAAATATACAGAATAGGGATTCCTTCTGAAGGGCAAAAATCAATTCGCTTTATTCAGTTTCGCTTTTACAATTTCAAAAACCATTGGCAAAACAGACACGGCGATAATGCCCAAGACGACCAATTCAAAGTTCTTTTTGACAAATTCTAACTGGCCAAAAAAGTAGCCCAACAACGTCAAACCAACCACCCAAAGAATACCACCGCCAATGCAATAACCAATGTATTTTCGATAATCCATCGCACCAATACCTGCAACAAACGGGGCAAAAGTCCTTACAATTGGAACAAAACGCGCCATAATGACCGTTTTTCCGCCGTGTTTTTCATAAAACACTTCGGTTTGCGTCAAATATTCACGTTTTAAAAATCGCTTTAAAAACGGATTATCGGATTCAAATAAGCGGTTGCCGATAAATTTGCCCATGAAATAATTGACATTATCGCCTAGTAAAACGGCCACAATCATCAAGGGAATCATCACGTAAATATTCAAAATGCCCACCTTCGCAATCGTCGCCCCGACGGCAAACAACAACGAGTCGCCAGGCAAAAACGGCGTAACCACCAAGCCTGTTTCACAAAATAAAATCAAACAAATCAGGAAATATGAGAGGGTTTGATAATTCAAAAAAAAGCTCTCGACGTGTTTGTCGAGGTGGAGAAATAAATCAATAAAAGAGGACATATAGTTGAATTAAAAATTAAAAATTAAGAATTATCGGGAACGACCGATCTTAAAACTTCGTTTGCCATGATGTGGGTAATTTTGATGCAAAGATAAGACTTTTGGCGACTAAAGTAGCCTGTACGTTACGCCCGTTTCGATTTTTCCCAAACCACCGACTGACTGCCCGCTATGAGGCGACCCAAACCGCGATAAACGGAATAATTCATCATACAAAAATAGTAAGGCACATAAAAAGCCTTGACTTTTAGCTTCATTTGCTCGAAAATCCAGCCTAAAATGGCCGAAATGTAGAAAATGACTTGCGCCCAAAACAGAAAATCGTAAACGGTCGAACTAAAATCTGAATTTTTATACCCCCTCAGTATCAGCAGCAAATTTAGGCCGAAAATCAGCGGTAAAGCCAACGGGGCAAGCGTCCACCGCAGCACCCGATGCGACCAATATTGAAAGGATAAAACACCAAATTTGAAGGGATTAAGCAGGCTTCTCAACCGCCAAACGGCTTGCAAACCACCCGCCGAAATGCGAATTTTGCGTTTCAATTCCTCTTTGACATCCGCCGAATGCCCTTCTACGGCGTAGGCTTCGGACTCATATATAATACGGTAGCCGCGCTCGGCAATCCGCATCGTCATCACAAAATCTTCAATCAACGTGTCTTTTTCGACGGGCGTGTATAAATCAGTCCGCACCGAAAACAACTCACCCGCCGCCCCAACGGCTGAATACAACTGCGAATCCCATTTTTTCAAGAGCGATTCGTATTTCCAATACAGCCCCTCTCCTGCCCCACTTGCCTCGCCCGACATCTGCACGCGCTTCTCTCCCGCAATCGCCCCGACGGTCGGGTCAGCATAATGCCGCACCATTTTTCGGATGGCATCGGGGTTCAAATCGGTGTTTGCATCGGTGAAAACAACCACGGGCGTATGCACAAAAGGCATCACGCGTTCGACCGCCGCAATCTTGCCACGCCGCTCGGGTTGATGATACAATTCAATTTTGTACCCCTCTGTATTCGGAAAGTTGATGATTTTTTCGGCAGTCGAATCCGTAGAGCCATCTGTCACAAAAAAGAAGTGAATTTTATTTTTTGGATAATCCAAAGCCAACGAATTGCGGATTTTATCCTCAATCCACCGCTCTTCGTTGTAGGCCGCGACCATAAAAGTAACGTCAGGCAAGTCAAAATCAGTTCCGTCAACAGATTGTTGTACCGATTTTCCTTTAAGTTTGACGAGTAAACCGAGCAGCATTCCGTAGCCAATATAGCTATAAAAAACGCTAAAAAGAAGCAGCCAAAAGGCGATTGCAAGGAAATTTGTAAGTGTAAGTGCCATAGAGCATTAAAGTTTTCTCGATGTAAAGAATAAAAAAATTGAAATACTGAGGGGCTGTTTTTTAAATAATTGACAGGACAAAAATAAGGTGCTTTGATGAAACTACATACATCGTCACAAAATTTCGTTTTTTGTTTTCATCTAACAGAAAAAAATTAGTGACATAATTTTTCAAAAATTGAAGATATGTGACAAAAAAACAACATCTAAAAACTAACAAAATATTTTAGACGCGTTCAAATATGCAATTTTAATAAAAACTTTAAGTTTATTGTTTTTCAATTAATTACGCTTACGTTTTTAAATAACTAACTAAAATACCCTATTTATGACCGATTTTGAGGGTAACTAAACACACCTACTTACACTCCTCAATATCAAAACTAAACTTGTAAAAATGAAAAAAATGTGACGAACTTGCGTAAAAAAATTTTGAAAATCCAAATCTCCCCATACCTTTGCGTCATGTTAATCGAAAGTCAGTGAGATTAGCCTACTTCAATATCCTCCCAACCGATACTAACTGACTGTACATTACAAACAATTTTTGGAACCGAAACGTACTTTTTAGAAGACTTATTTCCAATCGAGCAACGCCAAATTTTGGCTTGATATATTGCTTTCCTCCCGTAGCAAAAATGCAGCTTGACAGTTTCGGACTTATTGAATACCACTGACTTTGAAGAGTCAAGACCTCGTGCATACTGAGGGGTGTTCAATGCAACTTAGAAATTTATTTTAGCAACAGACGTACTACGATTTACACATGAAGAAAGCAAATATTCTTATCATCGAAGACCACGAAGCGGTTCGACTCTTATTGGGTCTCACTTTTAAAAAGCAATACAACGTCGTGACGAAACGCGATGGCATCGAAGGCTGGGCGTGGCTATCGGCGGGCAATATGCCCGATTTGATTATGCTCGATATGCAAATGCCACGGCTCAACGGCTTGGAGTTTTTGCGCCAATTGCGGGCAAGCGGCTTCTTTGCGGAAGTTCCTGTTCTTTTGGTTTCGGGTAATGACAACGCCACTGAAAACGCCAACGCCTTCGATTTAGGCATCGTCGATTTCATTCGCAAACCTTTTAATCCTGTTTCGTTGAGAGAAAAAGTAACGGCTATTTTAGCTAAACGGTCTTTGACAGCACTGCAATATTAGACGTAACGCGACCTTAAAATCGCGCTTCCATAGGGTTTAAACGACCTGAAGGTCATTTTACATATTATCAGCACACCACAATCACTTACTTACAAACAGAATTTTATAATCATACCAAAACTTTTTTCGTGCTATGACTCAAACATTACCAACTATTAGGCTCAAAGTCAAAGAGCTGATCCTTCTTAATGCCCCTTGCATGACCGCATCTTTATTTTCTCCGTTTGCAGACTATAAAGTTCGCCCGCTCAACAACGCTCAAACAAACGTTTGCTTTACGCAAATGTTGACGATTGCACGCACTGAAGAAGTACCTTACGCCATTGTTGCGGACTATAAGTTATTGTCTTTCAATGACTTCGCTTTCATCAAGGCATTCCGTCGAAATGACTTATGCGTCAACGTGCCTATCGTGGCAATTGCTGACACGAAAGATAAAATTGATTTTAAAGGTGCGCTTGGTTCAGGCATTGACGACTGCTATCGGATGCCCGTTGACTGTGAATCCGTTAAAGAACGTATTGAATTTTTACATAAAAATAAGGCGCAACTCGCCTCCGTTGATTTGACGTATGATGAGATTTTTCAAGTAAAAATCTCACCTTTTAAGCGCGTTATTGACATTTTGGGCGCGTCGGCGGTCTTATTATGTGCGAGTCCATTTTTATTGTTGACTGCCGTTTTGATTAAATTAGAATCGGGTGGCCCTATTATTTATAAGTCAAAAAGAAGTGGAACGGGTTATCAAGTGTTCGATTTCTTGAAATTTCGCTCGATGTACGCGGACGCGGACAAACGCTTGAAAGAAATTGAACATCTCAATCAATACGCCGACAACGGTGACCCGAATGCACCGACGTTTATGAAAGTAAAAAATGACCCACGCATCACGCGCATCGGTCGTTTTATCCGCAAAACGAGCATTGATGAATTGCCACAATTGATTAATGTGTTGCGCGGCGATATGTCGCTCGTCGGCAACCGTCCGTTACCGCTTTACGAAGCCGAGCAATTGACAAAAGAAGATTGGGCGTACCGTTTTCTCGCACCCGCAGGTCTGACGGGTTTGTGGCAAGTGAGCAAACGCGGCGGTGACGATATGTCAGCCGAAGAACGCATTGCGCTTGACGTAACGTATGCTCAAAAAAATTCTTTCTGGTTTGACTTGAAATTGTTGTTGAAAACACCGTTTTCAATGATTCAAAAAGAGAATGTTTAGTTTTCGATCATAGTATGTTGGTTTGGGCGACGCGGTAACACGCGTCGCTTTTTTTATGCCTAAAATTGGTGAATACTTAGTAGGAGCGTGACCTTGTGAGTTTGTAGAAATAACTCTACCATTTAATTTGGATGTTTTCACGGCGGCGTAGCTGCCAAATCTCGGTAATATTCTGATTATCCACCGCTTTTCTTTACGCGGTGTAACCGCAAAACCGCTTCTTATGCGGTTACACCGCATAAGAAATTGGGCTTTTGAGTTTTGTATTACCAAGATTTGGCAGCTACGCCGCCTTTAAACTAAATGGTAGATTTATTTCTACAAACTCATAAAGTCATTCTACGTCCATGGCTAAGTATTTACCAAAATTGAAAAGCAGACCCCCTCAGTATTTTCAATGTTTTAGCCCATCTTTGCCAAGTTTTAACAGCCTATTTACGTTATTTATCAATCAAAAACACCGAGATTCATGCTAAAAAAGCAATTGACCTTTGTTCTCGCGGCTCTCTTTCTGACGACTACCGCGCTTACCGCCCAAGAAACGGGTACTACCAAACGTCCGAACTTTGCTCAATTCACGTTCAGCGAAGCCGTCATGAACCTGCCTAGATATATGTTTAAAGATGCAAAAGGCGCAGTTTATACCATCAAAGACAAGGACGACGATACGCAATGGCTAACCAAATTCGATGGTGCGTCGTTGAAACAAGTCTTTGAAAAACAGTTTATTCTGCCCAAATCTAAATATGACTTAACAATTTTAAAGATTTTTTTGTGGCAAAACAAACCCACGATTTTCTGTTCGGGAACGTCACAAAGAGGCGTTGGGCAAGCGTTTTATTGTACGATTGAAGAAGACGGAACGCTCGGAACGCTTCAACAATTGGGCAATTTTACGCCAAAAGAAGAATATTTGACGTGTGGTATCATCGTTTCGCCCGATAGTTCCAAGCTTTTGCTTTATGCCGAATTATCGGATGACCAAGACTTGTTTAGTTTCAAGGTTTTTGATGCGGCATTTAAAGAAATTTGGCACACCAAATCTACTTTCGATGCCCGTAAAATTAAGCAAAAGGCATTGAATAAATCGCGTACCGTTGCGCTACGCAAGCAATATTTGATTGACAATCAAGGCCGTTTTTTCGTAACAACGCCTATTGCGCGCAAGGACGAAACAACAACAACTAAAAACGAAGGTGACTATTATTTTGAAATCCATCAATTCAGACAAGATACGCCGAAATCAAAAGTCTATACCATTGATTTTAAAGGAAAAACGCTTTATAATTTTGAGTTATGTACAACCAAAAACCCAGATGAACTATTGGTTTTTGGCACTTACACGGGCTACAATATTTTCAGTTCCTCCACGGGTGACGGCGGTGTGATGGGGACTTTTCAATTGGTTCTTGACATCGCGCAAGGCGTTGTGTCCAACAAAGTGATGCAGAATTTTCCCGACGCTTTTTTTGATTTTATGAAAGTGCCAAAGGACGAGACAGCCTTAGGTGACGGCATCAGAAATATAAAACTGATGGGAAGCCACTTGACAGAAGATGGTCATTTAATGCTTCTTTTGGAAGAAAATTTCAACGAAACCAAAAGCTTAACTGCCAAAGCCTACTATTCAGACTTGGCCATTTTCGTCAAATACGGCCCTGACAGAAAAGTGGTCTATCAACGGTATATTCCTAAAAAAAGTGGCGATTCGGGCGGGGCGCGTGTGTTATTTTTGCAAAAAAAAGGGCGTGAAATCTTGATTTTTAACGACCATATTAAAAATCGAACGAAAGAAATAACGACGCATTTAGACGTAGAAGAAAGCAATTGGACGACCGCCGACACCCGCACGTATGCCCTTTTGAATACAGATAAAGGCGAATACGAAGCGTCCGTTTTTATGCCACTCGAAGATGACAAGTTTGTCCTTCAACCTAATCGGTTGCATATCGCTTATGGCCTACAATCGATTGTTGCGTTGGTCGTTTCGCGCAAAGACTTGAACAAAATGAAGTTGGTGCGGATTGATTATTGAGGAAATTGTGCCTCGATTTCACCTTTTAAATCGTAATTACTTAGCTTATCCACGGATTAACACGGATTTTGTAAACTACTATACAGTAAAATTTATTAATGTATAAAGTATTTAATAGAGTTTTTATTACTTGATAATCAATGAGTTATGAACCTTGAATTATTTAATTTACAATTCATATAATTATTAAAAATTTTATGTTCGTTTTT
>JAYSRS010000664.1:0-2775 GCA_043720935.1 Saprospiraceae bacterium | reverse complement strand
TTATTTACAAACGCAAACATAATCTTTTGCAATGATGGTGGGTCACAATACTTTGAAAATCAAAGGGTTGTGACCTTTTTAATAACTACAAATTAAATCAACTTCATTACCCGTTTGGTCGCGCCAAAAATAAAGATTAGGGCGAACACCATTATTGTAAGCATTTTTCAATGTTTCGACGATAATAAAATTTTCAAAAATAGCACCTTTCAGCGGATGCGTTTCTAATTGTTGGGCATTACGAATCCCTAAAAGAGAGCAAACTATGCCTGTATCATAGAAATATAATTTTGGCATTTTAGTAATACGTTTATTAAAATTCTTATAATAAGGTCGTAAAGTGAAAGCAATAAAACTTGTTTCGAGAATCGAAAACCAACGATCAGCCGTTTTATGGTCAATACCTAAGTCATTGCCAAGACTGCTTTGATTGTACATCTGCCCAACCCGACCTGCACATAATTCCGTAAAAGTTCGGAATTTATTCAAATCAGAAATATTCATTAGTTGCCGAACATCGCGCTCAATGTAAGATTGAATGTAGTTAGGATAATAAAAAGCGGGGTCAATACCCACTTCATAAAGACGTGGATACATACCTTTGAATAAATAATCTTCGTAATTTAACTGTTCAAAAGGTGTCTTTTTCAATTCTTCAACCGAAAAAGGTAACAAGTTAAAAAGAGCTACACGACCCGCGAGACTTTGAGTAATTTTTTCTAACAATAGAAAATTTTGCGAACCTGTCAATACAAATTCTCCGTTGCGTTGGCGTCTGTCAGCTTCTAACTGAATGTAAGAAAACAAACTTGGAACATATTGCGCTTCATCAATTATCAAACCGTTAGGATAACGGTTGAGAAACTGTTTGGGGTCTTGTTCCGCAAGGGTTCGCAATTCAACATCTTCAAAATTAATATATGTTAGATGCGGAAAAAGCGCACGCACTAAGGTCGTTTTACCCGATTGTCTCGGGCCACTCACGCTGATAACGGGATATTTCGCCGCTAAAGTGAGGATATGTTGGCTAATGGCTCTTGTAATCATGTTGCAAAAATAGAAAAAATCTTGACAGATTGGGAATTGGATTCCCAATCTGTCAAGATTTTTTAAAAAATTAAACATTTATGGCGTTAAATCCATGACATTTTCTTAGCAATTTTAAATATTAAACAATTTATTTAATATTTAAAATCTGAAATTTAAAACAAAAAAAAATGACGGAACAAGCCTATATCATTGACGGCATCAGAACGCCGATTGGCAATTTCAAAGGCGCATTGTCGGGAGTTCGGGCCGACGATTTGGCGGCGTTGGTGATTCAAAAACTCATCGAACGCAACCCCTCATTACCGACCGATAAAATCGAAGAAGTGATTCTCGGTTGCGCGAATCAAGCGGGGGACGACAACCGAAATGTGGCGCGTATGGCCTTACTCCTCGCGGGTTTGCCCGTGACGGTGGCAGGTGAAACGGTCAATCGCTTGTGTGCGTCGGGTATGTCGGCGGTTGCACAAGCCGCAAGAGCGATAAAAGCGGGTGACGGTGATGTGTTTATCGCGGGCGGCGTTGAGAACATGACGCGGGGGCCGTGGGTGATTTCAAAAACGGAATCAGCGTATGGGCAAGAGCCTAAAATGTACGATTCGGCTTTCGGTTGGCGGTTCATCAATCCGAAATTGGAAAAACTGTATGGGGCAGATGCGATGGGCATAACGGCTGAAAACTTGGCTGAAATGTACCACATCAGCCGCGAAGACCAAGACCTTTTTGCCTTGAATTCGCAACAAAAAGCGACAAAAGCACAGCAAAATGGCGTTTTGTCCGAAGAAATAACGCCCGTTTTGATACCTCAACGCAAAGGCGACCCCCTCCCTATTTCGATCGATGAGTTCATAAAACCCAGTTCTTCGCTTGAAAAATTGGGTCAATTACGCCCTGCTTTCAAAAAAGAAGGAACGGTGACGGCGGGTAATGCGTCGGGCTTAAATGACGGTGCGGCAGCGTTGTTGATTGCTTCGCAAAAGGCTGTAAATCAATATAATTTGACGCCACGAGCGCGGATTTTGAGTTCGGCAGTCGTCGGCGTTGAGCCTAGAATTATGGGTATTGGCCCTGTCGAAGCGAGTAAAAAAGCCTTGGCAAAAGCGGGTTTAACGTTAGCAGATATGGACGTTTTGGAGATGAACGAAGCCTTTGCGGCGCAAGTTTTGGCCTGTTCCCGCGCTTTGGGTTTGGCTGATAATGATTCGAGAATCAATCCGAACGGCGGGGCGATTGCCCTCGGACATCCGCTAGGAATGTCGGGTACACGGATTATTTTAGCCGCTACGAATGAATTACACCGTCAACAAAAACGGCATGCGTTGGCGACGATGTGCGTTGGTGTCGGACAGGGTTATGCGGTGATAATTGAACGGGTTTAGTGGTTTTATTGGCTTTAAAATGTTTTAAAAAACATATTTGTTTAATAAAAATTGTTTTACGAAATTTGCAAAAATGAGGTGCATACCTTAATTTTATGCTTTGTTATTTGTACAATCATTTTTTTAACCATAATTTTGTCATCTTAAAACAAAGCATCACTATGAAAATCGCCAACCGAAATTACGACCTTGTTTTCAAGTATTTGATGGAAAACAACACCGCCGCTAAGAATGTTCTATCAGTTATTTTGGGTGTATAACAAATTGTCTTTAAACTCCCAACTCTCCAAGGGTTTGCAACCCTTGGAGAGTTGGGACACAATAAAAAGAAGTAAATTTGTTATGCACT
>JAYSRS010000663.1:0-2776 GCA_043720935.1 Saprospiraceae bacterium | reverse complement strand
TAAAAAACGAACATAAAATTTTTAATAATTATATGAATTGTAAATTAAATAATTCAAGGTTCATAACTCATTGATTATCAAGTAATAAAAACTCTAATTATAAACACGTTAATTATACAGCTTTTGAAACGCTCTAACAATGCGCTTTTAATTCTTAATTTTTAATTTTTAATTCTTTAAAGCAACGCTTTCCTATCTGTCACGTAATCGCGCCACATATCCAATGCTTTTTGAAAATCTGGCGGCAGAGGGCTTTCAAACGACATCCACTTCCCCGTTGTCGGATGCTCAAAGGCGAGCGAACGGGCGTGAAGGGCTTGACGCGGCAATGTTTCCATCGCTTTCAAAGCAAATTGCTTGTATTTTGTAAAAATTGTTCCTTTCAAAATCCGATTGCCGCCGTATTTTTCATCCATAAACAACGGATGCCCCAAATGCTTCATGTGTACGCGAATCTGATGTGTCCGCCCCGTTTCCAATTTGCATTCAACGAGACTCACGTAATACATAGGTTCAATAACTTTATAATGCGTAACAGCATATTTACCCGCTTCGTTCTCATAAAAAGGGACAATGACTGTGGGGTCGCTCATGCTTCGGCCTATGTTAATATTTATCGTGCCTTCCTTTTCATCGGGTTGTCCCCACACCATGGCCCAATAGCGGCGTTCAATGGTATGATAAAAAAATTGCTTGGCTAAATGCGTCATTGCGAACGAATTTTTAGCAATTACCAATAAACCTGTCGTGTCTTTATCAATTCGATGCACCAATCCTGGGCGCAACTCCTCGCCTACTGCGGCAAAATCAGCCACTTTATCGGCTAAATAATGCGCCAAACCATTCACCAAAGTCCCACGTTGATTGCCTACGCCAGGATGACACACCAAACCCGCTTGCTTGTTGATGACCATCAAATCGTCGTCTTCATAGACAATATCAAGCGGCACGTAATCAGGGTCAACGCCACCGTGGTCGGGTGCTTCGGGGAAGACAATCGTGATGCGTTGCAAGGGTTTTATCTTAAAATTGGGCTTTACGGGCTTATCATCCACCAAAACCGCCCCCGCTTCAATCGCTCTTTGCACCCGCGACCGACTGATTTTGGCCAAACGGTCGGTCAAAAATTTGTCAATTCGCATGATTGTTTGCCCTTTGTCGGCAATAAATCGGTGGTGTTCGTAGAGTTCATCTTCCGTTTGGTGAATGATGTTTTCTTCTCGGTCATTCTCCCGAAAATTAAATTCTTCGTCAGGTCTCATTTCTAGTTATAAATTATGAGTGATGAGATATGAGTTGAGTGATGAATTGTGACTTGTACAACTTAACACAACTAGCTTTTCCTCAAAATACTGAGGGGGTCTGTTTTATCGCGTCAAAGTCGTACAACTCATAACTTATCTCTCATAACTCATAACTAAAACAGTTTTTCTAATTGTTGTTCAATTGACGCCCCTGCCTGTGCCGTGGCCAAAATCTTACCATCGCGGCCAATCAAAAATTGTTGCGGAATCGCGCTCACTTTATACAATTGTGCGGCTTGGCTTTGCCAAAATTTGAGGTCAGAAACGTGGTATTTCCAATCTAAATGGTCTTGAGCAATCGCATCTGTCCATCTATCGCGGTCTTTATCGAGCGAAACGCTGTAAATTTCAAAACCTTTTTTGTTGAATTTATTGTAAGCCGCCACTACTGAGGGGTTCGCCCGACGGCATGGGCCGCACCACGACGCCCAAAAATCGAGCAACACAATTTTACCGCGTAAATCGCTCAATTTCAATACTTTACCTTCTGGATTGGGCAACGAAATATCGGGTGCAGGTTGACCAACAGCGATGCTTGCCGCACCTGCTTGTTCCATAGCAGTTGTGTTTTGAAGCTGTGTCAATATGGTCGAATAGTCGCGGACGTAAGCCGAATTGGGGTAATTTTTTTCTAAACTACTCAAAACGCCTTTGTGCAAAGCCAGATATTTAGGGTCGGCAAAATCTTGAACTTGCAAAATAATGAGCATACTCATCAACGGGTTCGCCGCCGTTTCGATTGTCTTTTTGATGTCGTCAATCGTTGATTTCTTTTCCGTTAAATCATTGAAAGTTTTAAGGTATAATTCTGTATCAGGTGAACCACTTACGGCGTAATTCGTCCGTTCCAAAGTCGCCAAATCAGCATCCACTTTAACGCCTTTTTCTTTGCCATTGAAGACAAAATTCAGTTGTTTTTGGCCCACTCGCAAGCGGTACAAGCCCGTTTTTATGCCTTCGGGCATCTCAATTTTAAAATTGCCCGAGGCGTCAATCGGCACTTTGGCAATCGCTAACGGGGGTTGTGTGAGGCTGACAATTTCTTCAAAGGTGCCTTCCAAATTAGCGGCATTTTTTATGCTGCCCGAAATAGAACCTGTTTTAGTGCCGCCGCAGCTTGCAACGAGCAGCCATAAAGCCAAAAAAGGAATACTGTATTTTTTCATTAAATATTGATTATCAAAAGTTTAGAGAATTGTTTGAATTAAAACGGGGGCGAAAATAGGAAAATTTAGTTAAAAAAAGACGTTTCCTTCGATGTCGGATTTGGGATGTCGGATTTCGGCGGGTTTGACGTAGAGACGCGAGGCATGGCGTCTTTACAACAAAATCAAAATTAGATGTCTTTGAAAATCTATTATCTTACGGTATATTTTATTATTTGAAACCCTACATAAAATGTCAAACTCGGCATTCATGTGCGCTTCGCTCGCATGAAAAGGGGGAATGTGGTTCATTTTTCGGGCAAAGCC
>JAYSRS010000662.1:0-7881 GCA_043720935.1 Saprospiraceae bacterium | reverse complement strand
CAAAAAGGGCTGATATACTGAGGGGGTCTCTTTTGGAATTGGAACGCCATAAATTGAGTTTGGAAACAGATTTGTTGACCGCAAAAACGGCTTTGGAGAGCCGTTTGGCCGCGTCGGATTTTCCAAGTATCGAAGCCGTCAAAACGATTTTGGCCGTAAAACGAGACGTTGAATCAGATAGAAAACGTCTCAATGCGTTTCGGGCGGACAGCCTTGCGGCTAAAAAAGGACATGATGAATTGGCGAAAGAATTGACGGATAAAAATTATAGTGCAGAAAATCATAAAATCTTAGTCATTGAAATACAAGGACTTACCGAAAAAATAGAAGCCGACAACCGTTACATCGGTGGGCAACGCGCCACAATTGCGGATTTGATGCTCAAACTGAAACGCCGCAAAACGCTTGAAAAAGAACACGCTGCCCTTGATTCACGGGGCAAAAATATTGCAACTATAAAAAATATGTTTAGAGGCAGTGCTTTCTTAAATTTTGCTTCGACAACGTTGCTCAATAATCTCTGCAAAACCGCAAATGAGCGTTTTCAACGCTTGACGAATCACCGTTTGAGCCTTGAAATTGGAGAAAACAATACATTTTTAGTCCGCGATATGATGAACGACGGGCAAACGCGGCACGTCAAAACGTTGTCGGGCGGTCAAACTTTTCAAGCTGCTTTATCGCTTGCCCTCGCCCTTGCGGACAATATTCAGAGCCTCACGCGCAGCCCTCAAAATTTCTTCTTTTTGGATGAAGGTTTTGGCTCACTCGATAAAGATTCGCTACAAATTGTATTTGATACCTTGAAATCTTTACGCAAAGAAAACCGCGTCGTCGGCGTCATTTCGCACGTCGAGGAGATGCAGCAAGAGATTGAACGGTACGTTAGGGTCGTGTTAGACGAGGATAGAGGCAGTCAATTGAGTTATTTTTAACGGTATCACGGACTTCAGTCCGTGAGTGTCTAAATTGTGAATAAACAATACTTAGATGTTCACGGCGTTTTCCTAAAAAATAAAGCCCGATGTGGTCAAAACATCGGGCTTTGTTTTTTGGTAGCACCCCCTCAGTATAAAAGGTGTTTTTGAGGGTAAAAAGCTATATTTTCTCTGCAATCCGCAATTTAGCCGACCTCGACCGTGGGTTTACCCGCGTCTCCTCCGCCGTCGGTTCAATCGGCTTTTTAGTGATTACTTTAAAAGGACGCGTGATATTGCCATAAAAGTCGGTGGCCAAATTCCCTTCAAAATTGCCCGTTTTCATAAAATTTTTGACCAAACGGTCTTCAATTGAATGAAAAGTAATGACGGAAAGGTGTCCGTTAGGCTTCAAAATCTCCAGCGATTGTTGCAAAAAATCCTTCAACGCGCCTATTTCATCGTTCACTTCCATCCGCAAGGCTTGAAAAACTTGCGACCGATAGCGCATTTTCTCGCCCATACTGAGGGGGTCTGAAATGGCCAAAAGGTCATTGATATTTTTGAATTTTTTACCACTTCGGGTCTGTACAATCGCTTGTGCGAGAGTACGCGAGTTGCGGACTTCGCCAAATTCACTAAAAATGCGTTGCAATTCCTCTGCCGATGATTTGTTAAGTAAATCGGCTGCCGTTTTGCCTTCGCTTTGATTCATCCGCATATCGAGGGCAGCGTCAAAACGGTAAGAAAAACCCCGTTCGGCGTCGTCTAATTGATGCGATGAGACGCCTAAATCGGCCAAAATGCCATCAACCGACCGCACACCTTCGAGCCTTAAAACGCGTTTTAAATCTCTAAAATTGTGGTTGACAAACTGAAAACGCGGCTCGTCAACGGGCAGATTGCGGCGTGCATCGGCGTCTTGGTCGAAGCCATACAGTTTGCTATCAGTATCTAACTGACTGATAATCAAACGACTGTGACCACCACCGCCAAAAGTTGCATCCACGTAAACGCCAGAAGGCCGCAGGCTTAACGCCTCGACCGCTTCATTGAGTAAAACTGTTATATGATAATTCATCAGACGAGAAATTCTTTATGTTCCAAATTCTTTTGACCTAAATTTTTGGTAAAAGTCAGCATTCAAAAGAACTTGGAACTAAGAATTACAAAATAATTGTAAGAAATTAAGTGTTTCACCGTGTGAGTGGTGCGCTAAATCGTAAGTTGTGAGAGAGAACAATTTGATATTGTCGAAAAGTGTAACAAAGTGTGATGGTGTGTAAGGAAATTAAAAATTAAGAATTAAAAATTTGTAAACGCTTGACTATCAATCAATTGTAAACGAAAATTTTATGCTTGATTTTAGATTAATTCCTGAAAAATGATGTTGTGTGTGTAAAAAACTAAATGTGTGTGTAAAAAAAAAATTTTGGTTGAGAATGTTTTTGAATGTTCGCCTTAATCCATTTTTTCAAAAAGATTAGTTTAGGAAACGATAAAACATAAACTATAAAGTGTTGATTTTTAAATCATTAATCTAAAAATTCATCGCTTATCATTCATAATTCATCATTTCGTTACATTCATTCGCTTCGGTTGCCCAAAACCCGTTGTGCCAAATTAGTCATTGTCATAGTGTCGTCGTTCATCATACGTTCATACTCGGTGGCGTTCCATATTTCTATTTTATCGCCGTAAGCACTCAAGATGATGTCCTTTTCTAAACTGGCGTATTCTGCCAAACGTTTTGGAACAAGTATCCGCGATTGGTCATCCAAATCAACATCCGTCGTTCCGTTGTGAAAACGGCGTAGGAAGTTGCGCGTGTCATTGTCATAAAGATTAAGTTTCTCGAATTCCTTTACCGTCGTCTCCCAAATTTCTGCGGGAAAAAGCGTCAAATGCTTTTCAAAACCTTTGTTGAGAACAAAATTATACGATTCGCGTTCGCCAAGTCGCTTGATTAAAGCGGTCGGGAGGCGGATGCGGCCTTTGGCATCCATCGTGCAATCATATTCTCCGCGTAAGTTGAGCATTTGTTCAAAAATTCTGAAAGTGTTAGTTGTTCTTATTTTGATTTTTCTTGGTACAAAAGTAATACATGCTCTCCACTTTTTACCACTTTTTACCACTTTTTAATCAAAAAAAGTTTTCCACATTTTGAAAGGGTACTTTGACGTGTTTGAAAGCGGGCGTTTTTGACATATTTCCTACACTTTTTAGGGTAGATATGATGATAAATGTTTTGTATTATTGTTTTTGGCTGTCGTAAAAAGCGTTTGAAGAAAACGGGGTATTTAGGTAAAATATACTGAGGGGTATGAAAACAGACTGTTGTGTCGTTTTTCAAGAGAAATGAAAGATAGAAAACCGAATGATTTGCTTTTTTTTTGAGAAAAGGGTAGGGAAGTGGTAAAAAGTGGTTGGCATGGAGATGTTTTTATCGGCTAATAGCCGCAGCATACATATATATAACGTGTAGAACGTTTTTGAGGCGTTTATACTGAGGGGTGCTATTTTATCTTTTTACGATTTTTATTTATTTTAGAATAAATGAAAATCGTGAAGAATTGTCCATTTTCAACGTCAAAAGCCTTGAAAACACCCGTTTTCAAGGCTTTTGACGTTGAAACTAACTTGTTTTTACTTGAAAATATCATTTACCGACATCGCAAAATCGGGCAAAACGGGTGCAGCAGAACATAAATCGTCGCCCATGCAAACGACCATGTTTTTACCATTATAGACGTGAATTACTTGTAAATCGGGAAAAATATGCCAAATAACGGGTACTTCGGCACGCCAATAATCCAACATTTTTTCTTGAACGCGCTTCATTTTATCGTTGTTTGAAATGATTTCAACGACAAATTCGGGAACGGGCGGAAAACCATGCCTACCCGCTTTCATCTGTTCGTTAGTCAAATAACAAACATCGGGACGGCGATGACTTTCTGAAAAGAAAGTATCAATTTCACCTGCAAGGCGACCCGTTATTTTGCCTTGCATTTTGAGTTGCTCAAAATAATTGAGCAAATTGTCGAGAATAAAGACCTGTGTGTAATCCATAGAGCGTTTTGTTTTTTCGACTTGACCGTTCACAAACTCGTAGGTATAGCCGTCCTCGCGGCTAAGATAGCGGCTTTTAAACGTCTCCCACGTCAACGGTTTTGTCGGTTTTGACCCATTTTGGGGCGTCTGTACCTTGACAGGCATTTCAGCTATATTAGTCATATTGAAAATGTTTTTACAAAAATACACCTTTTTTTCAGAAGTCAAGATATTTCCCTAATTTTTCAAAATACGCACACGGCTTAATATTTTTTCACGACATGACAATTCCATGACATTTTTATCTTCAAATTTTCCTCACAAAATCTTCACAAAGATATTCTAATCTTCATAAAATAATATTCTGCGAAGCCTCGGAGTGAAGGCAATCACCCCCTCAGTACCTGACCGTGTTTTACGTATTTACGGCATTTTTGCAAACGAAAAACCCCGCCTCACCAAATTAAGTTTGATTTAGTAGGCGTTTTTTGGGTATTAACAAATTTTTGTTCGGTGACGGGTGTGACGCTTTTTCGGGGCTTCGTCTCTAAATGCGTCTGTTTGACACTTAGTTTCAAACGTAAAATATCGCTAAAAAAGAAATTTAAAAACAAATTGGAAATCACTATTTCCTGAAGGTACAATTCAAAAAAAACAAAAAAATCATGGTTGGTTATCTGTTGCTCGCAGTCTATTGCATCTGCATTTTATTTACCACATTTTACTGCATCATGCAGTTGGACTTACTCTTTTGGTACAGAAAACCGAAAAAAGAGATTTTACCTATTCTCACAAACTACCCGACGGTGACGATTCAGTTACCCCTTTTCAACGAAGCCTACGTATCTGAACGCCTGATTGACAACATCGTCAAATTGGATTACCCTGCCGACAAACTCGAAATTCAAGTCCTCGACGACTCAAACGACGAGACAGTCGCTATCGTTGCGGCGAAGGTTGCGGAGTATCAAGCGAAGGGCGTTAACATTGTACACGTGCGCCGTCCTGACCGTTCGGGCTTCAAGGCGGGTGCGTTGCGCGATGGTTTGAAAATGACGGATAGCGAATTTGTGGCGATTTTTGACGCCGATTTCCTACCAAAAACCGATTTTTTAAAGCAAACTATCCCACATTTCTTCAAAGACGAAAAAATTGGCGTCGTTCAAACCCGCTGGGAACACTTGAACGAAGACTATTCTTTGATTACAAAATTGCAAGCGATGCAGTTGAACGTACACTTTACGGTCGAGCAAGCAGGTCGTCAACGCGGCGGTTTTTGGTTGCAATTCAACGGCACGGCGGGTGTTTGGCGGCGTGAAACAATTGAAGATGCAGGTGGCTGGCACTCTGATACGTTGACCGAAGACTTGGATTTGAGCTACCGCGCTCAGTTGAAAGGTTGGAAAATTGAGTTTTTAGAACACGTCGGTACGCCGTCAGAACTACCTGCGGAAATGAACGCTTTGAAAGCACAACAATTCCGTTGGATGAAAGGCGGTGCAGAAAATGCCCGTAAGTTGTTGAAACTCGTTTGGGATGCCCCCCTCAGTACCCCGCAAAAAGTTCACGCAACGCAGCATTTAATGGCGTCGGGTTTGTTCTTCGCGGTCTTGATTTCGGCAGTCGTGAGCGTGCCTTTGGTCTATTTCATTGATGGCTTAACTTTCGACACCAAATTATTTTTTGTCTCCCTAGCGGGTTTGTTCTCGATTGTTTCGTTGAGCATGGTCGCAAATATGCAGGATTACAACCTCGGCGGCAAAACGCGTTTTGAAAAAGCCGTCAGCATGATTCTGATATTTCCAATATTTTTATCTATGTCAATGGGTATGAGTTTGCACAATGCAATTGCGGTTTGGGAAGGCTATTCGGGCCGTAAATCGCCGTTTGTTCGGACACCGAAGGTTGGTTTAGATGGTAACAAAGCATTTTCAAAAGGTTTATATATGCCACGTAATTTACCTACGTCAACAATGGTAGAAGGCTTTTTATGTCTTTATTTCATTTTTGGTTTGTATGCAAGTATTGTTACGGGCGTACATGAGTTCCAAATTTTCCACGGGATGTTGGCTTTCGGTTTCGGCGCGATTTGCTTCTACTCAATCCGTCACCACATGATTGCTCAAAACGCATAAGATTTTATGGGCCACTGATTGGACTGATTCGATTGATTTACGCTGATTTTTTTCTTTATGTATGACAAAAAATCAGCGTAAGTCAATCGAATCAGTCCAATCAGTGGCCCATAAATCAAAAATTTTAAAGCAGAACGAAAAACCTTTCATACCACTTGAAGAAACTAACTTCATTCATCTTATTTGTAAGCATTTTGCTTATTTTATATGTTTTTCAACGGCATGAGTTCACAGCATTGTTTGTGGCTTATGCCGTTTGCTTTTTGGCTTATTTATACGCCTTGAAATTGACCAAAACCGAAGCAGACCTTGATTTTTTCCTAAAAATGGCGATTATACTGAGGGGCCTCATTTTGTTCGCTTTTCCGAATTTATCCGATGATGTTTACCGCTTTATTTGGGATGGACATTTGACAGCGTTAGGAGAAAATCCGTTTAGCCATTTGCCGACGTATTATGTTCAAAATCAATTATTTACGGATGTTTTGACGCCCGAATTATTCGCCAAACTCAACTCGCCCAATTACTTTTCTGTTTATCCGAGCGTCTGTCAAGGCGTGTTTTTTGTAGCTGTAAGTCTCTTTCCAAAAAGCATTTTGGGGGCGACAATCGTCATCAAATCTTTTCTTTTTGCTTGTGAAATAGGCACTTTTTTGCTTTTGAAAAAAATTTCGCCGTCATTGCGAGGCACGAAGCAATCTGATTGCTTCGTGCCTCGCAATGACGGCGAAAATCTGAAATCCCCTTTGATTTACGCGCTTAATCCCTTGATTATCATTGAGTTAGTTGGCAACGTGCATTTTGAAGCGGCGATGATTTTCTTCTTTTTATTGGCGATTTATATTTTAGCCCACGTTCGGGAAACTTTCAAAGTTTCCCGAACGTGGGCGCTGCTTTTAGCCGCAACCGCTTGGTCACTCTCAATTTCTTCTAAGTTATTGACAATCATGCTGTTACCTTTGGTTTGGCGGGAATTAGGTTGGAAAAAGAGCAGTCAATTTTGGTTGTTTATCGGCGTGTCTTCCTTGGTTTTATTCCTACCGATTTACAATGATTTGTTTGTCAACAACATTTTAACGAGCATAAAACTGTATGTCAATAAATTTGAATTCAATGCAAGCCTATTTTATCTCGTTCAAGGCTTTTTTTATTGGCAAACGGGTTGGAACAAAATTGAATACATTTCGCTGTATCTGACGGGTGCGGTGATGTTGTTTATTTTTTACAGCGCGTTTTTACGTGATTTACGTTTGTCAAATTTACCAAATTTCAAAAATTTGGTAAATTTTACGCCCACGAATAAAGTATTTGATGTGGAAGATTTTATGGTGTCTTGCCTGTTCGTTTTGCTGTTTTATTTTATGTGTGCCACAACCGTTCATCCGTGGTATGCGGCGATGCCTTTGGCGTGTTCGGTATTCACAAAGTGGCGATTTCCAATGGTTTGGACATTTACAATTTTCTTAACGTATCATGGTTATACTGAGGGGTCATCCAAGCATACTGAAAATTTTGGCTTGGTGGCGGTGGAATATTTGGCGGTTTTGGGGTACTTTTTGTTTGAAATTTACTTGAACCAGAAAAAACGATTTTTAAGAGTATCTCCTTGAAAATCATTTATTTTATTGAAAAAATATAGCTATAAATTATTGTTTTTCAGCAACTCTGAAAACGTCTCTAAGGAATGCGAAATAAATAAAAGCGTATTTTCATACACACTGTTTTTCGCTGCGCGAAAAAGGCGTGCGTGGAGAAAATCTATCGGAGGCAGCTTG
>JAYSRS010000661.1:0-7881 GCA_043720935.1 Saprospiraceae bacterium | reverse complement strand
TTTTCGTAGTATTCCAAACGAATATCATAAGATTGACCCGACGTCAAATTTGCCGTTGCCGTGTAAGTTGTGGGTGCTTGGTCGAACCATTTATCAATCAACAACACACCATTTACCCAAAGGCGGTAGCCATCGTCAACCGTTCCCGTAAACGTGTAAGTTCCCGTAGTTGGAATAAAAATTTGACCCGTCCAACGAACCGAAAATTGGTCAATATTTACTGAGGGGGCAGGTGAACCTGAACCCCAATCAAAATTAACCGTTGGGTCAATGCGCGATAAAACGGGCGTTCCCGATAAGGTTGTGTTGTTGAAATAAGCCGCTTGCAAGCCGCCCGAACAGTTGCTTGGCGGCGTTGTACAAGCCGTTATAACGATATCACCAACGCTTGATGCCACTTCCGCACACGTTCCATTTTTAGTGATTGCCCGTACTTTCCAAGTACCAACTGACGAAAAACAGCAGTTATTTGGTGCAGATGCGCTGCCGCCACCGCCCCAATTGTTCCAAACCGTTGAGTTAGGCGTTTGATATTCCCAACGAATGATTGTTCCGACGTTGCCGCTTAATGTATGGCGTGTTGGCACAATTCCCGTAGGATTTTGGGTAGAAGAGATGCAAATTGATTGCGAAGCGGGTGAAATCGAGCCGCCTACTGAGGGGGTCGCGATGCACGGGTCGGGTACGCAAAAAGGAACGAGATTGGCACCGGGAATGATGACAGCCGCGGCTAAACCCGTTGTGGCAGGGCTTGAAAAACTCACGTCGTCAATCATAAAGTCGTTGCCACTGCAATCGCCGTTTTGATTCAAAATAGCCACGTTAGCCGATGTCGCTGCACCTGAATTCCAAGTAGAAGTAATCGAAACCCATTGACAATTTGTTGTCGGTAAAGTCACGACGGCACTAATTGTTACGCCATTAACTTGAACAAACAGACGCGCAGGGTTGTAGTAGTAGATGCTTGCCGCGTTAACTCTGAACGTATAAACCGTGTTAGGCGTTACGGCTACGCTTTGACACCACACCTTTTTGTTTGGCGCATAGTCCCCCGCGTTGTCCACGTACATACGGTTGCCGCCCGAACCACCTTGCGGCGTAGGACATTCAGCCGCCCATGTGTAAGCACCTTTTGTTGCACCAACAATGTAATAACCAACGCCACAACCTTGTCCCGTTGACGTATGCGTGAAATCAGAGCCAAAACCCGTATTTCCCGCGCTAAAATTGCCATTAGTGATTAAGTTTTGGGCTGTCGTTGAAGTTGGTACTTGCCAATAAACTGCCAAATTGTCACCGCCGCCACCTTCTTGTTGAACGGCCTCGATGTAGTAATTCTGACCCGCAACTAAGGCAACAGATGCTGATTTTTGACTTGGATATTTTGTCAATTCATTATTCAAGGTGTAACCATTGAGGAAAGCAATGCGCGTTTTTGAGGTAGGGTTAACCGTTGTACTCAAATACAAATCACTGTTGTCGTCGCCCGTTACATAAAATGTGTAATTGCCTGAAACCGTAGGCCGTAAAAAGCCACGAACGCGTTGAACGTAATTATCGGCCACGTTTTGCGGTGCAACGAAACTTGTCAACGTCGTTGTCGTCGTCGGCGCAGTTGTTGGCACAACGACGGGAGAAGTGTAAGTAGTAGAAGTCAATTGGAAAAATTCCCGCGTGATGCCGCCCGTTGCAGACGTTGCCGCACAATCGCCGCCCGTGTTGCCGCCGCTAATTGTCACGGTGAAAGTACACGTTGCGCGGTTGTTTCTAGCATCCGCCGCCGTGTAAGTGACGGTTGTTGTGCCAATTGGAAAGCAAAAATCGCCTGTGTGCGTGCCAGATACTGAGGGGGTGCCACAATTGTCTGTAGCCGTCGGTGCGGTAAAATTGACCGCTACGCAAAGGCCGTTTGTGGACGCGCCCGTTTTGTTAGTTGGACAAGTGTTGCCAAAACTTGGCGGTGTTGCGTCATTCGCGCAAGCGTTGACAAACGTCACCGTAAAGTTGCACGTTCCCGTCAAACCTCTGCTATCCGTTGCGGTGTAAGTGACCGTTGTTGCACCAATTGGGAATGATTGACCCGATGTGAAATTACTCACGACGGCGGGTGTGCTGCAATTGTCTGAAGCTACGGGAGCTGTCCAAGTGGCAACGCCCGTTGTGGCCGTTCCTGTACCGTTAACTGTGATATTTGCGGGGCAACCCGTGAAAGTCGGCGGTGTTACGTCATTTGTACAAGGGTTTGTGATGCAAATATCATCCACGAGTAAGCAACCCGTTGCGCCCGTTTTGTTAGCAATAAATGCAAAATTGCTTGCGGCGGCGGGTTTTGTAAACGTAAAATTGATTGCGCTGTAAGTGGTTGCGGTAACGGCTCTTGTAAGGCGTAGCGTTGGCAAAGCCGCACCCGCCGCGTCGTAAAATTCGATGCCGACAAGGGCAGTCGTTGGTGCGCCACTGATTTTTGCAAAAACCGAAGCCGTGTAAGTGCCGCCTACCAGTGCCGTTAATTTTGACAAAATAGGTTTGTTATCGCCGCATAAACGCGCGGCTTTTGCGCCCGAATTGACATCATTGACGATGGAAACGGTCGTTACGTCGGTCGTAAACCAATCATTAAAATTTGTCTCAAAACTTGGATTCAACACAATATTTCCCGCGCAAGTCACAACGGCTGATTTGTTCACCGTGACCGTAAACGTACAAGTATTTTGGTTGCCCCGTGCGTCGGTTGAGGTGTAAACAACGGTTGTTGCGCCAACGCCGAAGGTCGCGCCCGAAGCAAAATTTGACGTTAAAGTTGCGCCCGAACAGTTATCCGATACTGAGGGGGCAGTCCAAGTTGCCGTTGCGGTTGTACCATTTGTTGCCATAACTGTAATGTTAGAAGGGCAATTCGTGATAGTCGGACGCGTTGTGTCCGACAAACAAGCATTGACGACATTGACGATAAAACCGCAAGCCGATTGATTGCCCACGCGGTCAGAGGCGTAATAATTGACCGTCGTTGCGCCCAAAGAGAAGATTTGACCCGATGCGTGTGTCGAATTGAGCGTTACCGCGCCGCAAGCGTCCGTCGGGGCGGGTGCTGTCCAATTTGCGACAGCAGAATTATTCGTCGTATTAACCGTAACGTTTGAAGGGCAAGTCAAGCTCGGCGGCGTTACGTCGCCCGCGCAAGGATTTGCGGCAGCAACCAACACGTTGAATTGACAAGTTGAGGTGTTGCCCCGTGCGTCGGTTGCCGTGTAAGTAACGGGCGTTGTGCCAACAGGAAAAATTTGACCCGATGTTGCGGTAGTTGTCAAATCCACAAAGCCGCAATTGTCATTTGCCGAAGGCGCACGCCACACGCCGACCGCGCCGTTAATCGCATTGTTGACCACGCCGAAGAAATTAGCGGGGCAATTGCGAATGACGGGTTTGATGTTGTCCGTGCCTGCTGCACAAATATCGGCGGGGCCGTTGACAGTTACCGTAAAAGTGCAAGTTGATGTATTATTTTTCGAGTCCCGCGCCGTGTAAACCACGGTCGTTGTACCGACTTGGAACAATTGACCCGAATTGAAATTTTGTTGCACCACAATCGGGTAGCAATCGTCTGATACTGAGGGGGTTGTCCAAGTTGCCGCAACGCTACCATTTTGGGTAGAAAGCGTTTGATTCGTAGGGCAATTAGTGAAAACAGGCGCCGTGTTGTCCGTTGCGGGGCAAGTCGGATTCGTAAAAACGCGCATTACACTCACGCGGAACATACAATCATTGATGTTACCAAAGGTATCCCGTGCGGAGACTGTTACCGACGTTGTGCCAACGGGAAAATTAGAACCCGAAGCGCGTGACGACGTAAGCGTAACGTTAGCACTGCAATTATCCGTTGCCGTGACGGTCGGCCACGTGTAAGCCGCGCTGTCTTGAACTGAGAAAACAGTCGCATCTTTTGGGCAATTGCCAAAAACGGGGCCGACACCATCAAACACTTCCACCGAGGTTGTGCAAGTGAGTGAATCGCCCGTTCTAAGCACTAATTTGACGGGAATATTGGTAATTGTTCTACCTACATCCGCACAGCCGTAAGTCCGTCGTGCCAAACCATCTACGAAATAGCCAATATTTAAACAAGAATCCAAGCCCGAACCCGTTGCCACAACTGCCGCCGCATCAACTTTGGCGTTGCCGCCAATATCCGTTCCTGCGCGTACCAAAGGCTTGCATACTGAGGGGGCATTCGAGGAAGCCGACGTTTGCACAAAACCACCTTGCTGCACGATGGCATTGCCCGTTAAAGTGCCGCGTTGTAGCGTAATCCCTTGACTTTCAATGCGTCCTGTGTTGCCAATTGTTGCGCCTGATTTATTCGACAAGACCGCGCAGGAGCTGATAATTGTCGTTTTTTGATTCGTAAACGTGCCTTCGTTGGTTAAAGAGCCTTCCGACAAAAACAAAACTTCGGTATTCGTTAAAGTTGCGCCTGTTTTGTTCAAAATTTCGGCAATCGTTACCAAATACGCGTTGTTTGTTATACCGCCTTCGTTTGTCAAACGCACACCATTGAAAAGCGTTCCGTTGTTGACAATTGTACCCGTCGGGCGGTTGATGAGGTCAAAATTATTGTTGATTTTACCCCCAATTTCCACCATAATCTTGCCCGTATTTGTCCAAACGCTGCCCGAATTGTTTTCGGTTGTCCCTCTCGAAATCCAAACGCCTGAATTATTGATAATGTTGACGCTTTTCAACACACCACCTACGGCGACGATAAGCGTATCAGAATTGTTGATTTGAGAACCCGCTTGTGCGTCGTAAGTACCGAATATTTCGACCAAATTAGAGTTGGTCAAACCGCCGTTTTTAGTGACCGTTGCGTTAGCCGATACCTTGAAATAACCCGCGTTGAGTATCGAAGAACCGAATTGTCCCGTCAAACTCGCGCCTGTTTCATTGATAAACGTGCCGTTTGCTTTGATGTCAATTTGGTCGCGGTTGATAAAAATACCTGCGTTTGAGGTGTAGCCATTTGCCAAAACGTTGAAACGGAAGCCCGATTCAATCGTCGCCGTCGCCGCGTTGTTGATTCTGCCGACCACATTGACGGTTGACGTAGATTCTAAACGTCCACTACCATTGTTATTAAACGTACCATTGCAGTTGTGCGTTCCGTTATTTTGGAAGACGCCCGTGTTTGTAACGGTCGTGTTGTTTGTAAAAGTGCTGAGGTTTCGGAACGTACCCGCGTTGTTCAAAGTCGAACCCGTTGCATTGGTAAATGTGCCGCCGAAATCAACAATCCAAGTCGCTCCTGCTAGGTTTTCAGCCGTTTTGTTGTTGGCAAAAGCCTGAGGACAAGAAAACGTACCCGATTTATTGGAAAAAATCCCGTCATTGGTCACGCCAATAAACTGATTCCAAGTCGCTTCGTTGTTGATAATGCCCGTTGTGGCGTTACTGAGGGGGGCGGTATTGACCGTCGTTGTCCCTCGATTTGTAACCGTTCCTGCGTTTGCAAAGCCACCCGCAACGAGTACCGAACCACCTGCATTGATGGTCAAAGTTGCGGCGGCGTTGTTCGTAAAGGCCCCGCCGCTTGAAATGCCCCCCGAAACGGTGATTGTACCCGCATTGATGAGCGTACCGAAGTTGTCAACGGTGTAATCAACGACAACAGTGCCGTTAAAAACGACGATTTTGCCACCAGGTACGGTCGCGTTGTTGCCCGAAGCGGGAACACCGTTGTTCCAGTTTGAAGCCGTTAGCCAGTCACCGTTGTCGGCGCCGATGTACAAAGTTTGACCCCTCAGTATCGCCGTCGTAAAAACGCATAAAAGGACAATCAGTGCGGTAAAAGAAGTGCGTAAAGTGTAAAAGTGCTGTTGCATACGTGCGTAAGTTTTAAGAAAGAAAACGTGGTTAAAAAATTGGTAATCAACTATTTATAAAATGTAAAGGCGCATGACCACGCGTCTTTACATTGATGTCATTCATATTCGATATAATAAAAAGCCCCCATGCATGGCGACGATGCACCAAGCAGGGGGGAGACAGACTTTTTCAAATTAAAAATTAAAAATTAAAAATTTACAAGGCACATATCTCAAGTCAAAAGTTGCTGATTGCAATCAATTTCCATGATAAACACACTTTTAATCCAATCATTTTTGCAAATTGGTTGCAAAAATGATAAGGTTCTAAAAGTATAGCGTTGTATTTTGTAATAAAAACTAGGTGAACGAACGAATAAAAGACGGCTTGGGCAATAAATTTATCGTGTACATTTATTGTTAAACGGTCGAAAATGATTGGGAGGCACGGACTGTTTAAGGCTAAAAGAAGCTAAAATGTACAAAATACTGAGGGGGGTGTTTGTCAATAAATTGTCGAGAGTAATTTTATGTTTTTCACTTTTTTCGTGAACTTGTCACAAATGTATAAGCCTCTACGATAACAATCATGTTTCGTAGAGGCTTATTTTTAAAAATACACCAATTAGGTAGTGTTTGAGATGTTATTTTTTCTTAATAATTTTAGTCTCTTCGCCGAAGTGATGGACAAAACTGCGCATTTGTTCGGCGAGTTTACGGTTGTTCGTTGCACGGAAATACGTGTCTGTAAGTGCGCCTAGCGTTGTAAAAATGAACCTATCCATTTCCTCAACCGTCATTTCGGTTGTCCACAAATCCATTTTCAGCGTGTCCTGTGTCGGCTTATCAAACAGCGACAGATAGAAGGCTTTAACTTCTTGCATCGGATAATCGGGCGGTGCATCCGATGTTTTCCACTTAATTTCAATAGGCATTTTCTGTTCATCGAAACCTATTTCGACTTGAATAGTTGATTTTTTAACGACTTTTGGATTCATATTCTATTTTAAAATTGTAGCAGGACTTTCAAGCCGTGCATTTATTGACATACGTTTTAAAGCGCAAAGAAAGTTGTTGCCGCGTTAAAACTAGCAGCCATTCATAAATTTTCGGATTAATCGGTTAATTATTGCATTGCGGCGTAGCTGCAAAAACGAACATTGCTGACAAAGTATTTCAATAAAATGCCTTGTAAAACTCTTGTTCATCCGTAGCTAACTCTTAAATGTCCGATAATTTATGCGACGCATAAACAAAAATACCCCCCCTCAGTATTTGAGCCGATTTGACCATCGCCGCCGCCACCGTTTCTCCTTCAACGGGCCGATACTTGGACAACAAACCGCCAACGATTTTATCCAAAAACTTACCCGCCACCTTCGCTACGGACTCACCAAACCGATTTTCGTTGCGCTCACCTAACAGTAACGAGGGTTGAAAAATGTGCAACGCATTGAAATTCAAGGCTTTCAACGCGTCTTCCAAAATGCCTTTCGTCCGATTGTAAAAAATCTTGGATTTAGCATCCGCATCAACGGCTGAACACAATAAAACTTGATTGACGCCATTCGCTTTCGCAATTGTCGCCGCCGCAAGCGGATAATCAACGTCAACTTTCGTAAAAGCCGCCTCACTTCCCGCTTTTTTAATCGTCGTGCCAAGGCATAAAAACAGGTCGTCACCAACTATCTGATTTTTGTAGTCACTCAATTTATCGAAATTGATGACCACATTTTTCAATTTTGGATGCGTCATACTGAGGGGGCTTCGGGTGAATGCCACAACCGATGTGTAAGCCTCCGTCGTCAAAGTTAATTGTAAAATGTGTCCACCAACCAAGCCCGTTGCGCCAAATATTAAGGCGGTTTTGTTGGTTTTTATAACTGTTACGTTCATTTTCTATGATTTTACTTTTTATAAGTGTTTTGTGCATTTTTACGCACTATTTCTCGTTGCACTCAAAAGGCGTGCGAGGAAGTTTTTTTTAAAGGGGCGGGCGTGTTTTTGAAGATAAAAATCTTCG
>JAYSRS010000660.1:0-7897 GCA_043720935.1 Saprospiraceae bacterium | reverse complement strand
GATTTAGGAAATTTGCAAAATTTCCTAAATCTTTTGCCGCAAAAACACCATTTTTTACTTAAAAATTGGTTTGCGACATAAAACCGATAATTCCGAATTTATTTGCAGAAACAATCACGCACAAAACAAACCTAGATAAAAAATATTTCATAAAAAATTCAAAATTAACGATTTAAGAATATGGAAAATTTAAAATGCGTTATTATCGGCTCTGGCCCTGCAGGTTATACCGCCGCTATTTATGCCGCACGAGCTGGCCTCAGCCCCGTCCTATTCACGGGCAAAGAACCTGGCGGACAGTTGATGATAACGAACGACGTAGAGAATTTCCCGGGGTACGCAGACGGCGTTCACGGCCCCGCGATGATGGACGATTTACGCAAGCAGGCCGAGCGTTTCGGAACGGATATTCGCTACGAAATGATTACAAAAGTGGATTTTACAGGCAAGCCACACCGCATTTATACTGAGGGGGGGGCAGAAATTGCGGCCCACGCCGTTATTATCTCAACAGGCGCATCGGCCAAATGGTTGGGTCTTGAAAGCGAATACCGTTTGATGAACAAAGGCGTGTCGGCGTGTGCGGTGTGCGATGGTTTTTTCTTCCGCAAACAAGAAGTTGTCATTGTTGGCGGCGGCGATACAGCAGCAGAGGAATCTACTTATCTCGCCAAAATCTGTTCAAAAGTGCATCTTTTGGTGCGTCGAGACGAAATGCGGGCGTCCAAAATCATGCAACAACGCGTCATCAATACGCCGAATTTGGAAGTGCATTGGAACTCTGAAACCGTAGAAGTGCTTGGCGATGAAGAAGTTACAGGTGTCAGAATTCGCAATGTGAAAACAGGCGAACTGACCGACTTGACGGCCAAAGCCTTTTTCGTAGCGATTGGCCACAAACCGAATACCGACATTTTTAAAGGTTGGTTGAAAATGGACGACGTGGGCTACATCATCAATCACGCAGGGTCTTCACACACCGATATTTCAGGCGTTTTTGTCGCGGGTGATGCGGCAGATAAGGTCTATCGGCAAGCCGTGACGGCAGCAGGTATGGGCTGTATGGCCGCTTTGGATGCTGAACGCTGGTTGACCGAAGAAGGGATTGTTTGATTTGACAGGAAGTTACGCATTTACGAAATCTTTAAGATTTTGTAAATGTCATCGTGTAATTCCGAATAGAAAAAAAGCCGCGTTCGACAAGTCAAACGCGGCAAACTCTATTCTTTAACTTTTAAATTATCTAAATGATTTCAAACCTCTTTTATCGTTGTAAAAAATGGGAAATCAATAATTTGCGCCCATAAAAGAGTTGCAAAATCCAACAATTTTAAGCCAATGCTTCGGCTGCTTCCAACGCTGCATGCGCGTCTGCCGCAATTTCAGCCATCTTATTTTCGGCTTGAACCTCCGTTTTTGCCGCCGCTACTGAGGGGGGCACTTCCGCAACCGCAGCAGTAATAGGTGCAACTTCTAAAACAGGTTCAGCCACAACCGCTTCAACAACAGCCGCAACTGCTACAACTGCTACAACGGGTTCAGCCACAACCGCTTTAACGATAGGTGCAACTTCCGCAACACGTTCAGCTACAACAGCCGCAACTGCTGCCACCTTTGCCGCTTCTTCGGCAGCTAATCTAGCGGTTTCTCTGCGGACGGCATCGGCTGCTTTTTTAGCATCTTCGGCCACGCGACGGTCTTCTTTAGCGCGGAAACTGATCATTTTTGACTCCACATCTTGCTTAGTGGCCATCATTTCAGCGAGTTTTTCCTCCTTCGATTTGACGCGCTCCATAATCATATTGATTTTGGCTTGGCGAATTTGAGCCTCCAATTGTCCTTCCGAACTAGCGACGCGTTTTTTCTGAAAACTGAGTTCTTCGCGGTCGCGGTCAATGCTCGTTTGCATTTTATCAACCGCCGAAATCAAGCCTTCCAAGCGTTTTGCCATGCGGTCAGTCGGATTGCCTTCGTTTGTGGCGAAGTTACCGAAGCGGCGTTCCTTCAAATTCTTGAACAAAACGTCAATTCTGTCCCACAATTCGTTGGAATGTTCGCGCGTAAATTTTTGCTCGCGGAATTGTTTTTGAGCACTTTTCAATTTATCAAACAGTTCAGGGAAGCGCGCCACGCCTTCTTCGATGCGGTGTTCCACTTCATCGAGAACGCTTGTCAGCTGCTCAAACCATTTTTTTGAATTTTCTTCATAATCATTGGCGACTTCCGTCCGCATGCCTTTGAGTTTTTCAAAAAGGACATTCGTTGTGTCGCGGAGTTCGTCGGCGTGTTCGCGGAAGAGGTTGCGGTCTTTAAGTTGGTTGTTGACTTTGCCCCAAAAACCTTTGAGTGCGCCAAAAACTTCACCGCTAAAATGTGACATTTGGGCGATTTTGTCTTCCAAACTAGCCAATTCCGACTTGTATGCCTCGTGGAGTTTTGTCGAGAGGACGATGTATTGCCATTCAGTTTGTGCGCGTTGCACGAGTTCAAGTCTTTCGACGGTGATACCTGCGGGAATCAAAGTGTCGGTCAATGACAAATCAGTCGCGGTGTGTGTAAAGCCTTCTGGAAAGGCAACAGTGGCACCATTGCGCCAATCATTTACCATTTGTTGTGAAAAATCGGGTGACGCAATGCCTTCGGGAAAGAGCCAAGTATGCACTTTATTGTCCTCGGCGCGCAGTTCCATTGCTATTAGAACGCGGTCATTTTGTTCGGTAGTACCCCATAAAACCAATTTCGACTTCATGTTACGTGATAAATTTAGTTCAAAAAAATTACTGTGAAATGCGGATTAAGTAGATGTACGAAAATAGATGTACGATGTACAAGCCGTAATGCTTTGTTTGTAAATACTTTATAAAAATCCAAAATAGCAATTATTACAAATAATTGATTATCAAAGCTTTACAAAACTCATAACTCATATCTTATAACTCACAACTACTTAATTGTATCTTTTAAAATCTTAATTCGTGCTGTATTGTCTCTTTTCAAACATCGTACCACCCCTCAGTAGGATGGGTAAATTAGTGCTTTTTCTATCCGTTCTATCTGCGTGTAAATGTCCTACTTCTCTCTTAAACCTTTGTAAATCAAAACTTAGCTATCTCTTTTTTTTTAAATTTTTGATTGTCCACTCTCATTTGACGGCTCAAAAGTAAGGGAGTTTCTGAAAGGGGCAAATGTTTCGGCAAAAAACGTGCGGCACAGCTTTTAAGTCTATAATTTAAAAGCCTTGAAAACAACGCGTTTTTCAAGGCTTTTTGTGTTTATACTGAGGGGGTCTCTTTTTCAGTTAATCCAATAATTGGGCGCGTTCGCCTATTTTTTTGTTTCCAATTTTCGCTTTCTCTCACTTTTGTAGCGTATTAAAAATTCATAAAAAGATGAAAGCTGCTATTCGCACGACCTACGGAGACCCCTCAGTATTGAGCGTCCAAAACATCGAAAAACCGACGCCAAAAGACAATGAGTTGTTGGTAAAAGTCCACGCCTCGACAGTCAGCCGAACGGACACGGGCGTTCTGTTAGGTGCGCCCTTTGTGTTCCGTTTTTTTACGGGTTTACTCAAACCACGTTATCAAACGACAGGGACTGATTTTGCAGGACGCGTCGAAAACGTCGGTAAAAACGTGACCGATTTCAAGGTCGGCGACCGTGTTTGGGGCTTTAAAGACCACGGTTTGCCCACTCATGCCGAATATATGACCGTTTCGACGGACGAACCCCTCTTAAAAATGCCTGATGACCAAGACTATCAAACGATGGCGGCCTGTGCAGAAGGCGCGCATTATGCCCGAAATTTCATCAATAAGGTGGATTTAAAAGCGGGTCAAAAGGCCGTTGTGAATGGCGGAACGGGCGGCATTGGCTCGGCATTGATACAGGTTTTGACTCATTTTGGCTTGCAAGTGACGGCAGTTTGTGGCACACCGCATCTGGATTTGGTCAAATCCTTGGGCGCGAACAAAGTGTATGATTATTGGACAGAAGATTTTACCAAAGACACAGAACAATATGATTACGTTTTTGATGCCGTCGGTAAAAGTGCGTTCGGGCTTTGCAAACCTTTATTGAAACCCAAAGGGATTTATATTTCGTCGGAATTGGGGCCAAACAACGAAAACCTGTATTTGCCCTTGACAACGCTATTTTCAAGCGGTAAAAAAGTCATTTTTCCGATGCCGCTAGACATCAAAGCAAGTATGGTTTTTATCAATAATTTGGTCGAAATCGGTCATTTCAAACCCCTTATAGACCGCGTTTATCCACTCGATGACGTTGCAGAAGCGTTTAAATACGTGCTGACAGGCCAAAAAATTGGAAATGTTATCATTTCTATAAATTGAGTACCCCTCAGTATTTTGCTCTTTTAGCAATCATCAGCATCGCCATTTGGACATTGCTCATTTGGCAGCATTTCCACGGCGGCGTGCCAAGTCATAGCTTCATGGCGCGAAAAGATATGCCCTCTATCTCTAATTGGTGGGGCGCATTTTTATTGCCTTTATTGACCTTTTTTTCGCTCAATCGCCTACAAAAACGCTTGTTTATGGGCGAAAATACCGTCGTGCCGCCTCAAAAATTACAAGCCGTTCTGCTTCTATTTCTTGCAGGATTGCTCTACGCAGGCGCAATAGCTTTCTGTTTTGCAACGGATAAAAAGGACATCAATGGCCTCCTTTTTCCAAGTTTATTCCTTTGGGCATTGATTTTCCCGTTGTATCGCGCCGAGTTTTTTCTAGGTTTTATCATCGGTTTGACCTACACTTTTGGGGCAATTTTACCGACTTTTATTGCGTCGGTTTTTGTGGTTTTAAGCTATGTTTCCCATAAATTTTTGTACCCTTTTGTGTTGAAAATCTTTGGAAAAAGTGTTAAGAGAAATCAGTTTTAATACCCCTCAGTAGTGTATTTTATATTCAGTTTTAGCATTTTTTTATTTTTTAAAATACTACGGTACATTTTGCACGACATGGGCCACAGATTGGAGGGATTAGGCTGATTTACACCGATTCTTATCGTGTACGCCTGAAAAAATCAGTGTAAAATCTGTCGTATCAGTTTAATCAGTGAGCCATTTTGAATTTGTACAGTAATATTATTTTTTAATTGAAAAAAAAGCCTATATTTGTAGGACGACAAACATTATCGAACATTTGCAGCACAACGCCGTTAGTAAAAAGCGTAGAGATTTAATACACTAAAACAGCAATAACATGACAGCAACTGCCGCCGCACCCACGACAACAACACCGCCTATAACCTCCTTGATTTATTACAGTGAGGAAGACCGTTTGCAAATAAACCGCGCTTATCGCCACTTGCTGAAAAGCATCAAAACACCACTGACTGCCGAAGACAGTAGCGAAATTCGTAATGCTTACGAAATTGCTGTCTCAGCTCATAGCGAGCAACGCCGCAAGACGGGTGAAGCCTATATTTTGCATCCGATTGAGGTAGCGCGGATTTGTGCGGACGAAATTGGCCTTGGCGCAACCGCTATTGTGGCCGCTTTGCTACACGACACCGTTGAAGATACCAACATCACTTTGCCTGATATTCGCGCTGCTTTTGGTAAAAATGGGGAAAAAATTGCCATAATTGTGGATGGATTAACCAAACTTGATGGCACATTCGACAAAGCCAGCCAACAAGCCGATAATTTCAAAAAAATCCTTTCAACCCTCGTCATTGACGTGCGGATTGTGTTGATAAAAATGGCCGACCGCCTTCACAATATGCGGACACTCGGCGCAATGCCCCTTCATAAACAGCTTAAAATTGCCGCCGAAACGGAATATATTTACGCGCCGTTGGCCCATAGATTAGGTCTATACAATATCCGTTCGGAGTTTCTCGACCTTTGTTTGAAAATTACGCACCGCGAAGAGTACAATTTTGTTGCTCAAAAATTGGCTGAAACCAAGCGCGCTCGGAATGCTTACATTGATGAGTTTATAACCCCGTTGCGCGAGCAAATTGATAAATTTGGCTTCGGGTATCGCATTTCGGGCCGACCAAAATCTATTTACTCGATTTGGTCAAAAATCCAAAGTAAAAAATGTGATTTTGAAGACATATACGATTTGTTCGCTATCCGAATCATCGTTGACGTACCCGTTGAAATGGAGCGCGGCGCGTGTTGGCAGGTTTATTCTGTCCTCACGAGCGTTCACACGCCTTTGCCCGACCGACTGAAAGATTGGGTAACTATTCCAAAATCAAATGGTTATGAGTCGTTGCACACGACGGTGATTGGCCCAGAAGGTCGCTACGTTGAGGTGCAAATTCGGAGCGAGCGGATGGACGAAATTTCAGAACGTGGCTACGCGGCGCATTGGAAATACAAAAATGTCCGCCGTCAAGAAGACGTTTTTGAGCGTTGGTTTGACAACGTGCGCGAGAGTTTGGAAAAATCGTCGAACGATTCGGCGGTTGATTTTATCGAAGATTTCAAGTCAACCAACCTTTTTACGGAGGAAGTTTACGTTTATACACCCAAAGGCGATATGAAAATGCTGCCAAAAGGGGCAACAGCCTTGGATTTTGCCTTTTCGATTCACTCCGACATCGGATTGCATTGTCAAGCGGTAAAAATTAATAATAAGTTGGTGCCAATGGGGTATAAACTCCAAAATGGCGACCAAATCAACGTAGAGACAAATCGCGCGCGAAAACCAAGCGACGATTGGTTGAAATGGGTCGTGACGAGCAAGGCACGGGAGCGGATTCGGCAGTCTTTGAGGGAGGAAGAAAAGTTCCGCGCTGACTTAGGTAAAGAGGCATTGCAACGGAAATTGGATAAGCTAAAAGTGGAATTTGAACCGAGTTTGGACATCATTATGAAGCATTTTAGCTTCCGAATGCGTCACGAATTTTATTTGGCGGTTTACAACGAAGCCATTGATTTGCAAGAAGATCTGAAAGTTTTTAGCATCGAAAAAGGCAAATTGATGCCCGTCGAAGAAGAGCGTGAAGTCAAAACGTTCCCCCTCAGTAAAGAGGAGAAAAAAGGGGCAAAAGACAAGTTCAAACCCGAACTTTTCATTGAAGGCATGCCGTCGAGTCAGTTTGAATACGAGTTTGCAGACTGCTGCAAGCCCGTTCAAGGCGACGATGTTTTTGCTTACGTTACGTCTAATAAATTGTATAAAATTCACCGAACCATCTGCTTAAACGCACCTAATTTGATGGCCCATTACGGCTATCGCGTCCGCAAAGCCGAGTGGGGTGCGGCGTCGAACACCAATTTTGTCGCCGAATTGCTCATCACGGGCGTTGACACGGGCGTCGGCGTCATCGAGCGTTTGTCCACCCGTTTGAGTGAAATGGACTTGAATATTCGAGCGTTCAATATCGAAGGCAACGAAGGCTATTTTGAATGCCATGTCAAATTGATGGTGACAAATAAAGACCAACTGACACTGGCGATTCGGGCTTTGAAAACCTTGGAAGGTGTGGCGAATGTGGTGAGGGTTGAAAATTAATTGGTGGCGAACTCAAAAATATACCCATCCGTATCTAGCTGCATCGTCGGTGTTACGACATTGCCGACGCCCGTCCGAAAGCTGTAACGACCCGTCAAAATGCCCGCCCGTGTTGGCGAACACACAGGATTTGCTCAAGCATTGGCAACATAAAGAGGGGAAAAGACGGGTAAAAATGTTAGTAAGTAGTGATGAGTTATAAGTGATGAGTGATGAGTTTTACAATATGTTGATAATCAGCAACTTACAAAAAATAAAATCCCCGTTTATTCAAACGCACCTACTTAGGTTCTTCATTTTTTTTTGGAATTATCGGCTTTATGTCGCAAAATACTGAGGGGGTATCAGATTTAGGAAATTTGCAAAATTTCCTAAATCTTTTGCCACTTTTGCCACAAAAATGC
>JAYSRS010000659.1:0-7912 GCA_043720935.1 Saprospiraceae bacterium | reverse complement strand
TGGTTCGTTTTTCGGGCTTTGCCCGAAAAACGAACCACCTCTCCTCCTCTTTGCGAGCGAAGCGAGCTTTGAAATTTCCAAAGCGGAAATTGCTGCTTAACGCGCTTTTCAGTTTGCAAATAATTGACTATCAACTAATTGTAAATTTTTAATTCTAAATTTTTAATTTTTAATTACCTACCTTGCCCATTCTGAAAGTTTTATGCTTTTCAGAACTCAATCCACTACCCTGTTGCAAACCATTTTCGATTGTCTGATTGACAGTTTTATCGCCGATAAAGTCGGCTTATCCAACGATTTTTTAAACACACAACTCGCCGCGCATCTGAAAGACAATCTCCTCGCGCTTTATTCAGACAAACAACTCCTTGCGGCAGGTATCGGCAACGATTCTATACAAAATCACGATAAATTGATAAGAAATGATAAGATTTATTGGCTCGACCGCGCGCATGAAAACGTACATGAAGTGCAGTTTTTTGAACTGATGGACAGCTTCGTCGCGTACCTCAATGCGACGTGTTACACGGGCATTACGGGTTATGAATTTCACTATACGCTATATGAAAAAGGGAGTTTCTACAAAAAACACCTCGACCAATTTCGCAACAACAAAAGCCGCGCGTATTCGATGATTATGTATTTGAATACAGATTGGATAGCCGCCGACGGAGGGGAATTGTGTGTCTATCATGCTGATTATTTGCAAACAATTGCACCCGAAAATGGCAAATGCGTCTTTTTCAAAAGTAGTGAAATGTTCCATGAAGTGCTGGTGACAAACGCGCCACGACTGAGCATTACGGGCTGGTTGAAAACAAATTAAGGGCATAAAAAAACCTTTTTTGCTTGATTTTCAAGTAAAAAAGGCTTTTTTTAGGCTAAATACTGAGGGGTACTTTTAGATAAGAATTTCCCATTGACAGATACGCCTTAGTTTTATTCTTATTTCGGGGTCATTGCTATTGGGCATGACATCGAAAACTATGGAATGTGACCTATTGTCGGGGTCAGGATAAGTTGGCCGATGTTCCACTTTCAAGGGCGTCGGGTTTTCTCTAACTAATGCCACGTTAAAGGAAACAATGCCATTTTTCTCGGGCTTTCTCGCCCTGTCTTTAAGCAATTGTGCAGAAGAATATTTAGACCAATCTACTGACATTTCAGTGCCGTCGGGTTTAGGAAAAGGGTCGAAAGCACTTGGTTTAATCTTCCTTTTTTCATCGCTTTCGTCTTTATCAATGTACTGCTCGTGTATTCGATAAAATACGGCAGCCTCATTTGGTATGTCCTCCGTTCGATAGGGTGTATTGTCTAATATTTTCTCCATAATGTTTTAGAGTTGCGTAGCAAAAGGAATTAAAGTGGTGGTGTAATTATCTAATTTAAAATCACCTCTAACGCGCTGCGATTTAGCTTGATTATCGGCATAAAACACAGCATCTTCGCCGTTTTCTTTGACATTTATTAGGAATATGTAGGTCGGCATTTCCCAAAGTAGGTCAATACTTCCCCTTGGCCCATGATAGATTTTGGGTACATCAATGTCAATATTGAAGTCTCTATGAAGCGTATTGGCGTAATCAAGTAAAAATTTAATCGCGGCAACCCACGTTTGTTCGGCGTATTTTGCAGCCCCCGCATCGTCCCAATCGGCCTCTAACAAAAGAATGGATGTTGATTTTTCAATCGCAGGGATGAGATAGGACAAGTTATCGGGAATATTGCCTATCGCAACGCCGCTAAACAGATAGTGTCTGCTTTTTTCAACTTTTAAACCCTTGGAATGGTTTTGCTCCCCATTTTTAAGTTTAAATTCTTTCGTAGGAATACTTAATTCAGCCATTTTTATACAATTTTATAAGACAAAACTACGATTTTTCTATTTGAACGCTCTACGTTTATTCCTTTTTATTTTTTTCCAACTTAAAAAAGTCTTGAAAAACACCCTTACAAAAATCTATTCTTTTATATTTGCCCATTATTAGCGAATTTTCGCTAAATTAATTTTTTCTTCTTTCTAAATAATTGAAAATCAACGAAATATGATACGTAGAATAAAAAAAGTAGCCGTTCTAGGTTCGGGCTTAATGGGTTCGGGCATCGCTTGTCAATTGGCAAATATTGGTTTAGATGTCTTGATGTTGGACATTGTTCCCTTCGATTTGACGGAAGACCAAAAAAAGAATCCGAAGCACCGCAACCGCATCGTGCAAGCCGCTTTCGACACGGCGGTGAAGTCGAAACCTGCGCCTTTGTACGACAACGCCTTCGCGTCGCGCATCAGTTTGGGCAATTTTGACGATGATATGCCAAAAATTGCTGATGCGGATTGGATTATCGAGGTTGTCGTTGAACGCCTCGACATCAAGCAACAAGTATTTGAAAAAGTCGAAAAATTCCGCAAAGCGGGAACGCTTATTTCGTCGAACACGTCGGGTATTCCGATTCACATGATGGCCGAAGGTCGTTCCGACGATTTTAGAAAACACTTTTGCGGTACGCATTTTTTCAATCCTGTCCGTTATATGCGCTTGTTGGAAGTCATTCCGACGACCGAAACAGACCCCTCAGTAATTGACTTCTTTATGGACTTCGGCGACCGCGCAATCGGCAAAACGACGGTCTTGTGCAAGGACACACCCGCTTTTATCGGCAACCGCGTAGGCGTTTATGCCATGGCAAAAATTTATCAATTGACAACCGAAATCGGTTTGCGGATTGAAGACGTGGACGCCTTGACAGGCCCCGCAATGGGTCGCCCTAAAACGGGTACGTTCAAACTCGGCGACTTGGTAGGACACGATACGGCGGTGAATGTTATCAAAGGCATAAAAGCGAATTGTCCGAACGACGAGCAAGCGGCGGCGTTTGAAATCCCTCAATATCAACAGTTTTTAATTGACAATAAATTCTTAGGTAACAAATCGGGTCAAGGTTTTTACAAAAAAACGGGCGAAAAAGACAAAACAGGTCGCCCCGTTGTCTTGGCCTTGAATTTGGAAACGTGTGACTATGAGCCGTCGCAACGCCCGACTTTGGCGTCACTCGGCGTGGCCAAACAGATTGATGATTTGGGCAATCGCCTCCGTGCTTTGTGGAAACAAGAAGACAAAGGCGGGCAATTGGTACGCCGTTCATTAGCAGGTTTATTTTCCTACGTATCTAATCGGATTCCAGAAATTGCGGACACGACTTATGCAATTGATGATGCGTTGCGCTCGGGTTTTGCTTGGGATTTGGGGCCGTTTGAATATTGGGACACAATTGGCTTGGCCGAAGGTGTTGCGGCAGCCGAAGCAGATGGTTTAATCATCGGCGAGTGGGTTAAAGAATTGATAGCTAATGGACATACGGCGTTTTATAAAGTTGAAAATGGCGTTAAAAAATTCTACGATGTGGCCTCAAAAAGCTACAAAGCGATGCCGGGCGGCAGTGATTTTATTTTCCTCGACAACCTACGCAGCAACGCCCCTGTCTTCAAAAACGCCGAAGTGACGGTGCATGACATCGGCGACGGCGTCTTGTGTTTGGAGTTTCAGTCAAAAGCGAACTCAATTGGCGAAGGCGTACTGAGGGGTATCAACGAAGCGATTGACATTGCCGAACAGCAAGGTTGGAAAGGCTTGGTGATTGGCAACAATGCGCCGAATTTTACGGTCGGTGCGAACTTGATGATGATTGCGATGAGTGCTTATCAACAAGAGTGGGACGAATTGAACATGGGCATTGATTATTTCCAAAAAACGTCAATGCGCCTACGTTATTCGTCAATTCCCGTCGTTTTGGCGACGCAAGGCTACGTTTTTGGCGGTGGTTGCGAATTTTCGATGCACGCCGACGCGACGGTTGCGGCGGCAGAAAGCTACATCGGTTTGGTTGAAGCGGGTGTCGGTTTGATTCCTGGCGGCGGCGGTACGAAGGAATTTGCCGTTCGGGCGAGTGATACGTTCCACGAAGGCGACGTTCAAATGAATATTTTGATTGAGAAATTCCAAGCAATTGCCACGGCAAAAGTGGCAACTTCGGCAGACGAAGCCTTCAAATTTGGCTATTTGCTCCGCGAAAAGGATTCAATTGTGACAAACAAAGACCGTAACATCGCAGCAGCAAAAGCAAAGGTCTTGCAACTCGCAGCTAATTACATCACAAAGCAACCGCGCAAAGACATCATGGTGTTAGGTCGTGCGGGTTTGTCAACGCTTTATGTGGCGGCACACTCCTTGCTTTTGGGTAAATACGCATCAGAACACGACATTAAAGTGGCCAAAAAAGTCGCCTACGTCCTCTGCGGCGGCGACCTCACAGGCCCACAACGCGTGTCGGAACAATACCTTTTAGACGTTGAACGGGAAGCGTTTTTGAGCCTTTGCGGTGAACAAAAAACGTTGGAACGCATACAATATACCTTGACGAATAACAAACCGTTGCGGAATTAAAACGGGTTTGATTGTGATAAAAAAGCCGTTTCATCGTTGGATGAAGCGGCTTTTTCTTTGTCATTCAGTAGGAATACTGAGGGGGTGCTTTTATATGTTAACAAAACGCTCGTTGCCTTTTAAAGTCGATGGAGATAAAAATCATCGTGTACTGATTAAGTTGACAATGAGTTGTACCATTAACTCTTTTTCAGCAGGGTCACTTTGGGCAACTAACAAAGCTAAAGCAACTAAAGCGTTGTCATTTATCTTTAACTCACCGTTTTTCTTAAAACGATGCTTGTTTTTTTCCAAAAACCAGACAAATATAAATGCGCCAATCCGTTTATTGCCGTCGCTAAATGGGTGATTTTTGATAATGAAGTAGAGTAAATTAGCGGCTTGCTCCAAATGGTGTAAGTTTTCGGACAGGTATTTTTGATTGATGGCATATCCTTTTACCAAATAATCCTTTAAACGCTGCGTTGCCCATTGACGAAACTGCGTACCACGTTTGGAATTGACGCGATAACCGACTGAAATAATGACATCCAAGCTGTATAAAGATACAGGTTTATCGGAATTAGCAATGTGCATTTTTTGCACATTGCTTTTTTCATCTAATTCGCCATCCTTAAAAACGTTGTTAATGTGTTTTGTTATAACAGTTCTGTCTCTTGAAAACAATTCTGTTATTTGACTTTGTGTAAGCCAAACCGTATCTTCTTGGAATTTTACTTCAATCTCGGTTTGACCGTCTGTTGTCTTGTAAATTTCTATTTCATTCATACTATAGAATATTTTAATGGTTGAAAATAAGGGTTTTAAAAACGCTGCAAAGGCAAGTTTAAATATTTTATTGTTAAATAAATTTGATAAATAAAATTAAATATTGTTTTTAGCAATAAAATAAAAATTAAATATTTAAAAAAACAAAATATTTGAAATACTTTGTTTTTATTAATTTGCAAGGCTTTTTGCGTGCTTTATACTGAGGGGGTGCTTTTATATGTTAACAAAACGCCCATTGTCTTTTTTTATCGAAAACATACAACTACTTTTGTCGTGTAATGCCTAACATACACTTTGAACGCAAAAATGGGTTGCCTTTCTGATTTGCTTCTTTTGAGAATACTTTTAATAAAATAATTTTATTGCTTACTTATAAGATAGTTGTAATCATTAAAATGTGCGATGCCTCTAAAATGAACTATCTAAAATAAAAACAAATAAGATGATAACAATAATTGCCAATATTTCAATAATATTTTCGTGTTTAGTCACAATAATCACCCTTTATGTAGTGCATTTAATGTTTCCCAAAAATAGCGGGAAAGTAAAATTAGTCTCTACGAAATCTGAAATTTGGGGAGAATTTTGTTTTTTTAAACGAGGTTCGCTTTTGAGTTTAACAAATAAAAAAATTCGTGAAAACTATCCCTTCCTCTACAAAGGGCTTGGGGAGAAATTTTTTAAATACTTTGCCTCTCCTAAGAGTTACAAATCCATAATTGGAATCACTATTATTTTGATTTTGTTATGTTGTTTGGTAACTCATCTAAAATGGTTTACTTGGATAGATTTAGACTTAGATACTGCAAAAGGAATTGTAGATCAAAGAACTTCTAATATTGCTTCCATTATAAGCATCTCACTCGCTATTGCGGTATTTTTACTTAATAACTTGGCAAAAGAGCTGAAAAAATATTACGACTTACTTTTTAGAGAAACTCTAATTTATCCGATAGTATATTTTTCCTTTATCGTTTTAGGGTTTTTAGTTGTTTTATCCGTTTTAAAAAATCATCTTGATCCAGTTCTATTCTGTAATTTAGTCATACTTTTTCATTTTCTTATTATTTGTGTAATAGTTGCTATAGCATTTCTTTTTAGTAAGATTATTAAAGTTTTTGATCCTGATTATTTAAGAAAAAGTAGATTAAAATCTGCACTTATTGAGGCAACTAAAAAAATTATCTTATTTGAGGAGCAAAGAATTGTAAGTACCCAAATATACAAAGAAAAATTGCAAAATATTATTTCATCCTCTTTAGGAATGCACTTCGATAGTAAATATGCTATTCGATTGGAGTTATCTTCAAATAAAAGTATTGAAAATATTAGAGATATTAAAATAGATAAATTAGTTAGAATAATAAAAAAAATAAAGAAGAAAAATAAAGAAGATATTAATGGGTATGACTTATTTCTTAATTATAATCTAAGATGGAATAATGCTGTTATGGAAGTGCCACATAATTTGAAATCCTATGAGAATGAAATAATAAAGTGTTTTAAAATCGGCACTTATTCAGAACATAAATTATCATTCAATTCTTTAAGAAAAGGGCTTTTAAAAGATATTTTAAGTGCAATAAAAGAAGAAAATGAAGAAGAAGTTGGAAAAATTCTATCAGAATTTTTCTATATTTATGAAAAATATTTTGAATATATAAAAAGTAAGAGTGAATCCGAAGCTATTAAAATTCCAAATGATACTATTAGATATTTACGATTTGATGTGGTTGAGATACTGGAGTGTGCAATAAAAAAGGGAAATATAGCAATCGTGCAAAGAATATTTGATTTTTTTGACAAGTTGATTAGAGAAGCTTACTTAAATAATGCTCTTGATGTATTTGAATCTTATATCTCTTTTAATAAGGATATATATAAATGGACGGTAAATAATGAACGTTTAAAAATTATTGTCATTAAGGAATGGACACGGAAATTAGTAGATTTTTATAATTATTTCTTGAAAAATGGTATTGATAAAGAAAAAAAACAAATATATCTTTTTCTTTATAGTTATCACAATTTTTTTGCACAATATCTTTATTCAATCTTAGATCAATTTCACTATGATGATTTCAAAAAAGTCTATTCTAAATATAGCGAATTGTTTCAATATCTTGATTCTGATAGCGAGTTATTAGAAGCGAGATCTTCTGATAATGAAGAACAATTAAAAAATTTAAAAGAAAATTATGCTAAGAAATTTTATAATCAAATTCTATATAATCATGTAAATATTGCTTTACAATCATGGTTTTATTATAAATATCAAGTTAGATTATTAGAATCAAATGAGAACAAAACTGAATTGATATATATAGCTAAAGAGTTTAATAACTTATTCATTGCAAGGCATTTTTACTCAAGAGGGCTTGTTTATGAATATACCGACTTGATAAATTCTAAAAGATTTTATTTGAATTTAGATGATTGGGGTAATGATAATAATCATGAAGATGGAGAAGTATATACTTCTTTTCCATCTAAGAATTGGTTAAAGTTGGGGTTGACAGTTATGGCACTTAAACATCATAATGATTTAAGTTATATACCATTTGATTTGCCAATTGATACCTCCGCTCGTATTTGGGGAGAATCTATGCGAATTAAGAGTTAGAAATTAGTAAAAACATTAGCGAAGCTGCGATTTTTGCATAAATATGCGTTAAAATGCCTTTTAAAGAGCGACATTTTGA
>JAYSRS010000658.1:0-2802 GCA_043720935.1 Saprospiraceae bacterium | reverse complement strand
CTTTATGTCGCAAAATACTGAGGGGGTATCAGATTTAGGAAATTTTGCAAATTTCCTAAATCTTTTGCCACAAAAATGCCTTTTTTTACTCAAAAATTGATTTGCGACAAAAAAATCGTGAATTATTATGTTGCTAAATAATTATGTCCACGTACTTAGCAGCTAAAAACATTATGGATATATGTATGTGTGCGGGAGGTGAATGTCCGCAAAAAGCGCATTGCCTTAGATTTACAGCCGTTGTAGCTGGCCGACAAGATTTTTTTGGCTTGCCACCTTATCTGAACAGTCAAACGGCTTGTGGCTTCTTCCTAGATGACAGACCTTCGCAAGCAGCGATTCGTTTGCAAGCCTATTTGTTGTGGGAAAAAGGCGGAAGTGTTCATGGAAAATCCATTGATTATTGGCATCAAGCGGAAGTGTATTTGTTGGAACTGAAAAGAAAGGGCGAATAAACACCCCCTCAGTAAAAAAGCCGTTTTCGCTTATTTTGAGCGAAAAACGGCTTTTTTACTGAGGAGGATACTATCAATTGCCAATCAATTTAGTCAATTTTTTTCGTCCTAAAAATAGTAAAATTCCCATCGAAGTAGCGAAAGCGAAGACCGTAAAAAAGATTTGTGCCAACGGAACGGACTCAAACAAACTACTCACTTGCCCGCCAATAAAATTGCCAACCGAAGCCGCCAAAAACCAAACGCCCATCATTTGTCCGACAATTCGAGCAGGGGCTAGTTTGGTCATAGAACTCAAACCGACGGGACTTAGGCACAATTCACCCAAAGTTTGTAAGAAAAAGACCGTCAGCAACCATTGTGGCCCCACTTTTGACCCCACATTGCTGCTCAAAAATAAAGCGGCAGGGACTAAAATCAAGAAACTCAATCCTGTAAGCACTAAACCCGCCGAGAATTTCACGGGAATCGAAGGTTCTTGGTTGCGTTTGGCCAAATAGACCCACAACCACGCAAAAACGGGGGCAAATCCGATAATTACCAAGGCGTGCGTTGATTGCCACCACGAAGAGGGGAACGCATAGCCGAAAATATAGTTGTCGGAGAACCTATAGGCAAACAAATTCAAGGTCGAACCGACTTGTTCGTAGCTGGCCCAAAACAAGGCGGCGGCTATAAAAAGCACCACAATTACCGTCAAACGACCGCGTTCTTCTTCCGTCCAATCTTTTTGTGAGAACAATGAACCGAAGTAACCCAATACCAAAACAACGTATAAACCGCCGAAAAATAAGCTCAAACTTTTGGCATTGACGGCTAAAATATTCATAGCGATTAAGCTCAATAAAACAAGCACAATAGCTGCAAAAACGCCCAAACCTAGCCATAATTGGCGTTTTGCTGCCGCAATTGACGCCGTATCTCTTGCGTTTTCGGATGGTAAACCAATGTCACCCAAGTATTTTTCCGTCAATTTGTACTGCAACAAACCGAAAAACATACCGACCGCCGCCGCACCAAAACCAAAGTGCCAATTCACTTTTTGACCTAAATAACCGCAAATCAATGGCGCAATAAACGCCCCGATATTGATGCCCATGTAGAAAAGAGAAAAACCACCGTCGCGGCGTTTGTCCTCGCGTGTGTAGAGGTCACCGACCATCGTGCTGACGTTTGGTTTTAGCAAACCCGTTCCGATGATAACCATTAATAAACCGCCATAAAAAAAAGGTAAACCATTGAACATCAAGCAGATATGGCCGCACATGATAATCACACCGCCAATAAATACTGCCCGCCGTGGCCCTAAAAAACGGTCGGCAATCCAACCGCCTGGTAGATTTGTCATATACACCAAAGCCGTGTAAATGCCATAAATCACGCCCGCCAAACGCGTATCGAAGCCTAGGCCACCGTCGGCAATATTGGCCGTCATAAATAAAATCAGTAAGGCGCGCATGCCGTAGTAGGAAAAACGTTCCCACATTTCAGTAAAAAACAAAGTTGCCAAGCCGCGTGGATGCCCGAAAAAAGAAGTATCGTTTTGTTCTGCCATTTTTTAGAAAAGAATTGAATGAAGTAAATGAATTGTGCCGTAAAACTACATGAAAACGCCGCTTTTCTCTTGTTTTTCAAGAAAAAAGCGGCGTTATACTGAGTAGTGTGTTTTATATATTTTTAGAATTTAGGAATGTCGTAAGTTATTGATTATCAACCTAACGCGGGTTTGAAACTGGCGTTAGGTTTTTCTAAAAATATATAAAACGTACTACTGAGGGGGTATAAAAAACGTATTTTATATTTTTACGCTTCGAGCGTATTGACAATTTTTTGAACCAAATCAAGCGGAAAGCCACTAATATCGGCAATTTTTTCGGCGTCCCAACCCGTTTTTTGGAACATCGTGGCAATGCTTTGCTCAATAACTAAGACTTTAGCTTGTTTAGCTAAGACTTTAGCTTGTTCTGCTAAGATTTTAGCATTCTTTTCTTGGGCTTCAAGAGAGACGATCTCAAAAATTTCATCATACGATTTACCATAAGCACGTTCGTAAACAAGGTCACGGATGAATATATCGTTTTCCGTTAACTTTTTCTTCTTAGGCTTTGCCTGTGTTGCTGTTGACATGTGAGACGTTTTTTTATTTTTTCTATAAAAATATTTCATTTCAGCTTCCAATTCTTTGGGAAGCTGCATCAAGTACAGGACAAAAGTAAGCAAATTTTGCGTTTTTTCGACATCATATCCTTTTAACTTGTAGTTATTAAAAAGGTCACAACCCTTTGATTTTCAAAGTATTGTGACCCACCATCATTGCAAAAGATTATGTTTGCGTTTGTAAATAATT
>JAYSRS010000657.1:0-7926 GCA_043720935.1 Saprospiraceae bacterium | reverse complement strand
AAAAAGCAACCATGAATTAACAGAATTTGCCCACATCGCGTCGCATGATTTGAAAGCACCGATTCGGGGCATTATTTCTTTTGCTCAATTGTTTAAACGTCGTCAATCAGTTGTGCGGAATGGAACGCGTTGTTTTTAATATAGTTGAAATATTCTCTATCAACATCGTCAAATTTAGCATTATTGCGGCGTTCAAACAATTGAGCAAAAGAAATAATGCCCCGAATCGGTGCTTTCAAATCATGCGACGCGATGTGGGCAAATTCTGTTAATTCATGGTTGCTTTTTTCCAACCGATTGGCGTAATCTTGGAGCTTTTCCTCACTACTTTCGACCTTTCCAAGCGCATTTTGTAGGGCAAACGTGCGCTCTTCCACCTTTTGCTCCAACATTCGATTTTTTTCTTGCATCAATTGCTCATTGATTTTCAGCACGGCAATCATCGCTATTTCCGTATTAATTTGTTCTTGTTTCAGTGTTCTAAAACGTGCCGCAATGGCATAAGACAAGACAAAAGCCTCAAAAGCAATTCCAAAATGGGTCGCGTAAGTAGTAAAAATATTGGACGGAATCGCCCCACGATTTTCCGCGATGAACAAAATTTGGCAAATAAACAAGGTAAACCAACCAATAAAATAGTATTTTGAAGAGGAATTGCCTTTGCGCCACGACACGAGCGAGGCAATAAAAACGAAAATCGTCCCAATCGGAATAATCGTTTGCGAAGCAATAGCCGTCCAATACATTTCCTTCGTCAACAAAGCGAGGGTGTAAAGGATGGAAATGCCCAAATAAAATTGAAAAAAGTAGTGCAATTTGGGCAAATACCGCTTGGTTTCAAGGAAATTCATTGTGAAAAGCGTCCCAAAAATGCTCGCAAGCCCCGTCATAACGAATCCGAGGTCATTATACTGAGGGGTATATCTGAACACAAATTCAGCCGCCAAACCGTTGTGTCGAACGACGAAGAAACTGATGCAAAACAAATAAAGACTGTAATATAAATAAACAACATTGCGTAATTGTATGAAAAGAAACAAGTTATAGAAAGTAAACACCAAAACGATGCCCATGAACGCGCCTTGAATCAAGTCATCGTAATGCGTTGCGCGGATGAAATTTCTGACGGTCGAAATGCGCGGTTTGACGTTGCAAAACCACCGCGTTTTGACGTTGACATAGTAGGTCAATGGATGTGCAGATTCTTTAATGGGAAAGATGATATTTTTGGCTTCCACAAAACGGTGATTGAACGGATATTGCTCGCCCGATTGCACCTGCTGAATGACGCGGCCACTGTCCACGATGTACAAAATCGCCGTATCCACAAGCGGGTACGTGAGTTCCAAAAAGGCGTGTTCGGGTTGTGCGTTAAGAATGGTAAACTTCAACCAAACGTCTTTCTTTTCTCCAACGCCTAACAATAATTGTTCACTGTTATTTAATTGAAAATCAGTTAATTGCATCACTTTTTCAATCGGAACAGGCGCATCGCCAACTACTTTGAGTAGGCACATTTTACCCGCTAAAAGCACCGTATCGCTGCTCGTCAATTGAATTAAAGGTTGGGCAAACGCAAGGCAGGGCATTAGAATAAAAAGCCCTTTTAAAAATAGAAGTTTCATCGTAAGCGGAGTATGTTGTCAAAAATTGACGTTCGTTTAAAGCATTGTTGTTCGTTTTTTTTAATCGTGCTACAGCACGTTGTTTATATGTTAAATTTTGTTGTGCGTTGCGCGCTAAGGTTAAAATGAGCGTAAATACTGAGGGGTATTCTTTTTTTATTTTCGGTAAAAATACACGTTTTATACGAATCAAAAAGTACCCCCTCAGTATTTTTTAGGTTTTGGGTTTTAAGTTTCGGGTTTTGAGTTCTTTGAAACAATAAAAAACTCAAAATTCGAGATTTAAAAACTCAAATACTGAGGGGTATCACAATAAGTCATTTTTGGCATATCTTGCCGACAAATCATAAAATTATATGCTCAATAAATTTAAAAAATCCATTAGCGACGCGACCGATTCGCTCAAAGTGCAAGCGGCGCAATTATCCGATTCGATGAAAGAGACAGTTATCGAAAAAACGACCGTTTTGACCTATGCCGTGAAGGAAAAAGCGACGGAATTGTCAGATGCTGTCAAGGAAAAAACCAATCAATTGTTCGACGATTGGCTCAAAATTTTTCCAGATTTGGAAAATTATGGCTTAAAAGTCATGAGTTTTGGCTTTTGTATGGGCATAAGTCCTGCGCTTGACGTGGAGTTGCGCGGCGCGGCAGCAGACTTTTCGCCAGACCGTTTAGCCGTCATTTTGGCCGAAGTTGAAGGCAATCGGGCTTTGTCAACGGTCTTCAAAGCCATCAAAACGACATACAGTTTACACGCTAAAACGGGCAGCAATCACCATCATTTCGACGTCATTTTGATAAAATTGTCCATAAAAATTACGCCCGAAGTGATGGTGTATTTGGGGCAGCCGTTATTGATTTGATAGTTTCTCAGGCGTGAATTGCGTTATGAAATGCGTTAAAACTTTGGCATTTATCGCTTTCCAAAAACAATTCATAATCACGTTTGCTCAAATAACTGATAAACGTGTCAATTTCTCCTTGATGTTTGTCATAAGTTTTCCCAACCAATTGATAAATGCGTTCTAAAATAGTTGTTGGATTGTAAATAGATTGTTCAGGGTCAATATTTCTCAAATTAATACCTAATTTTTCTTCGATAAAATCAATAGTTAAACGGGCATCGATTAATTCTAAGAACGCATGTAATCCTAAAACCCATGCTTCAATTTCCATAATTGCATAGCAAAGATGAACATCTGTAATAGATTGATTTAAAAGTCTTTCGATGGTTTTAGTTTGCACTATTTTGATTTTATCTATGATGTTATGGTCAACTTCATGCGCTGTTATGAGGGTTCTATATTCGTCAGAAAGGACATCACGTAGGCCAATTATTTTGTCGAAACCTGCATTTCTCAAACGCGGTGTTTGTTCTACCAATAGATTATTAACGCGTGTATCGCCGCCAGCATTGATAATTTGAAAATAATACTGAGGGGCCGTCGCATGGTACGGGTAAGGCGCAGGACGCATCCCTTTATCATTAAATAAAGAAAAACACTCAATCGTAAGGTGTTCATAATTAAACCATCGCAGCAGATATTCACGCACCCACGCTTGTTCTGTCCAACCTTCGACAAAAATTGTTATTCTTTTCATACGGCTTGTTTTTGACTTAAAAAATCGGAAGAAAACAGATAAAAATTGCTCAATCCTGACAGTTTAAAATCATCAAAAATAGCTTTGCTATTTTGGTAATTAAATGACCGAACAGTGCTGCCTTCGCGGACTAATATATTCCAATATTTAATATCAATAACATCCATTAAGAAATTATCATTGGTCGTTGCGATGAATTGTATTTTACTGTTCGCAAATTGCTCAACAATCAATTTTCCCAATTTTATCGCTCGATTATAGTCCAATCCTTCGCAAAAATCATCAACAATAATGGTCGAAACGTTGTTTTTCGATTGCAAATAGTGCATAAAAATGATAAGACAGAGGGAACGGAACATACCTTGCGACATATCATGTTGATTCAATTCAGTCGTCATGCCTTTTTGATAGACAATAATCCTATTACCATTTAGATTTTTACGGATGCTTATTTTTTCTAACTCATAATTCAATGAATTAAATTGATTTATGATAGCAGTGTATTCTGAATCATTCAGTTGTTCCAACAATGCAGGAATGTTATCAATGCTTGTTAGCGTATCTGTTTGTTTATCAACATTGAGTGTATGTGGCGCAATACTTCCAAACTTAAAGCCGCGTACTTGCTTTGCCCATTGAATTAAATCTTCAAAAAAAGGAAATTCGTCTTTGTCACGCCTTACATGAAGCACTAATGTATCATCAGGCGGATTTATTTTTATGAATTTTTTAGACGTTTCCGAATAGATTTTTGTTGAATTTTTATCTCTATTCAAAACATCATGACCATTTATGGATAGTTTTTCACGCTGAATGTTGGGATGCAAAACATCTAATTCATAAGTCAAAATATCCCCATTGTTTTTCATGAAAGATAAAACCCATTCACCAAAATAAATATACGTATCTTGCTTTGCTATCATTTGAGCAAAACTTGAAATTAAATGGACTGTGCGCGATTTACCGACGGCATTTTCGCCGATAATTAAGTTAAAATTACCAAGTGATAAATCCAACAACTGCCAATTACTCGCATTAGAATCCGTATATTTTATTTCTATTAATTTCATTTTTCTAATTTTTCGGTAAAAATAACCGTTTTTTTGAAAACGAGACACCCCCTCAGTATTTTAGTAAAATTCCAAATCTTATCCCGCCCAATTTGCCCTATCCAAACTCCGAAACTGAATCGCTTCCGCCAAATGATCCGTTTTAATGTCCGCACTTTCGGCCAAATCGGCAATGGTGCGCGCCACTTTCAAGATGCGGTCGAAAGCACGGGCCGAGAGTTGCAACCTTGACATGGCGGTTTTCAATAATTCTATTCCCTCTTTATCCAACTGACACACCTCGCGCACCATGCGACTCGGCATTTGCGCGTTCGCATAGACGCCTTTGTTGTGTTGAAAACGATTTTCTTGAATTTCACGCGCCCGAACGACCCGTTTTGCAATCGTTTCACTCGATTCTGACACGTGATTAATGGCCGTTAATTGTTCCAATTTTACAGGCACAACCTCGACGTGCAAGTCAATTCTATCCAATAAAGGGCCCGAAATTTTGCTTAAATACCGCTTCACAACGCCCATTCCGCAGACGCAATCCTTTTCGGGATGGTTGTAATAACCGCACGGGCAAGGGTTCATCGAAGCAATTAACATAAAACTTGCGGGGTACTCAATCGTCACTTTTGCCCGTGAAATCGTCACTTTTCGCTCTTCCATCGGCTGCCGCAAGACTTCCAAAACCGTCCGTTTAAATTCGGGCAATTCATCCAAAAACAAGACGCCGTTGTGCGATAAAGAAATCTCCCCGGGCATCGGTGTCGAGCCGCCGCCGACTAGCGCAACGTCGCTAATTGTGTGGTGCGGCGAGCGAAACGGGCGCATCGCCACGAGCGACGAATCAGGCGGTAGAATCCCCGCGACAGAATGAATTTTGGTCGTTTCCAAGGCTTCGTGAAGGCTCAAAGGCGGTAAAATCGTCGGCAAACGCCTTGCGAGCATGGTTTTCCCTGCGCCAGGTGGGCCAATCAAAATGGCGTTGTGGCCACCTGCTGCGGCAATTTCAAGGGCGCGTTTGATGTTTTCTTGGCCGCGAACGTCCGTGAAATCAACTTCGTGGTTTTGGCTTTGGTTTTTAAATTCCTCCCGTGTGTCCACGATAACGCGTTCGAGTTGGCGTTTTCCTAGAAAAAACTCAATGGCTTCGGTGATATTTTCAATGCCATAGACCTCAATATCGTTCACAATTGCGGCCTCACGGGCGTTGGCTTTTGGCAAAATCAAGCCGCGCAAATTATCACGTCGGGCTTGAATCGCAATCGGCAACGCGCCTTTTATCGGGCGCACCGTGCCGTCGAGAGAGAGTTCGCCCATAATGGCAAATTTTTCTAAATCATTGAATATCAACTGATTAGAAGCCGCATAAACGCCCAACGCAATTGGCAAATCGTAGGCCGAGCCTTCTTTTTTTAAGTCGGCAGGTGCGAGATTAATGACGAGTTTAACGCGGGGTAAATAAAATTTTGAGTGCCGCAAAGCCGCTTCAATGCGTTGCCAACCTTCTTTGACGGCGTTGTCGGGCAGTCCGACGAGGAAATAAAACGGAGTATTGCCGTGATTTTTCTCTGCAATAAAATTCGCTACAATCGCGGTTTGATTAAAACTTTTACGCTTCACAGCAATATTTGCTTGGTTACGAAGCCATGAATTCACGCCATCTGCAGCGACAATCAGTTTTGCGGCAATGGTAATTTCGCCCTGCGAGACTAACCGAACGCCAAGCTGGATGTCTTGTGGCATATTGTGCAAGCTTGTACATGGTGCGTCAGTAACTACAGTCAGGCCCAACGCTTTTATTTGTTGCCACAAGGCATGTTGCAGGTTTTGGTTCTCGATAATCACGCCCAATTTTGGCAAATTAGCATCGCTGTCAGCCAGCACTAGCGCGGCTTCAGCGTCCCAAATGTGCATGGCATTGATATCGTTAACACGGCTTTTATCCACGCCCGCCCAAACGTCCAATTGTTTAAACCAAGCCTCAGTCGCGGGTGTTAACGCATACACGCGTTCATCCCAAGCTTTTTTGAGTTTTGTTTCAGGCTTGCTTGCGTCCACTAAAACTACACTTTTACCTTGTTTGGCAAAAGCGATAGCCGCAGCCAAGCCGACTAAGCCAGCGCCTACCACGACAATGTCGGCTTCAAGCGCTTTCATTTGCCAAAACTCATTTTGCTCACCAGCATATTTTTGATGGGTTGAAATAATTCCAAAGCACCGAGACCCGCACCGCGTAAGGCGGACAAGCCAATCGTGTCGTTAGAAAACACATTCACCAATAAATCGGTAAACAATATGCCACCGCGCGTATCACTACTACGTTGTTTGCTGTATTTCTCTAGCATGGATGCGCCTCCCAGCAAGTTTGTGGGCGTATCAATAATCAAATCTGCCAGCGTTCGCGCGTCGCGTAAGCCGACGTTGAACCCTTGCCCCGCGACGGGGTGCATGGTTTGCGCGGCGTTGCCAATAATTGCCAAGTGTGGCGCGGTTGCTAGCTTAAGCGTGCTTAATTTTAATGGAAAGCTCATGCGCTTTTCTATGCTTAAAAATTTGCCAACGCGGTCACCAAAAGCCGCGTGTAATTGGCCTAAAAACGTATCATCATCTAAAGTCAAAAGCGCGTCAATATTGGCTTTCTCACCTGTCCACACCAATGAAAATCCTCCGTCTCCATTCGGTAATAAAGCCATTGGCCCGCTTGGGGTAAAGCGCTCATAGGCGATATTATTATGTGGTAATTCAGCCGTCACCTTGCTCACTAGCGCGTCGTGGCCGTATTCTTTAGTTTCTTTTTTAATGCCAGCAATATCGCCCAAACTACGGCCACCATCGGCTACCACTAATAAGTCGCTTGCCAGCGTTTGTAATTTGCCATTTTGATTAAATGTCACTTCTGCGAATGGCTCGATAGGCTTGATTTCTGTGGCTTCTGCTCCGTACAAAATTTGCGATGTATCTGAGGCCGCGTCAAGCGCCTGTGTTAGCGCCCCGTATGGCAGCACGTAGCCCATTGCCTCTTGATTATGTTCTGCTGCATTGAGTTTCGTACGCCCAAGCCCGCCGCGCTGCGAAATATGAATGGTGTTAATCGCCGTCGCTTTGGCTGCTACCGCATCCCAAACGCCGAGTTTTTCGAGGATTATGCGGCTGCCGTAAGATAGCGCTAAGGCGCGTGTATCATTATGCGAAGCGCCTTTTGCGCGCGCTTCTAGCATGGTGAATGCTACACCTTGCTGCTGCAAAGCTAAGGCTAAAACCGACCCGACAGGTCCGCCGCCAACGATAATAACTTTGTTGCTCATCTTTTCAGTCTATTCATTGGGACATCATGGCTTCAATATCCGTCACGCTTTTCACCGCGTTTTTACTCAATACTTCGTTGCCCGTTTGAGTAATCAACACATCATCTTCAATGCGAATGCCGATATTCCAAAACTGTTTTGGCACATTATCGGCTGGGCGCACGTAGCAGCCTGGCTCAACCGTCAGCGTATTTCCTGCTTCAAGCAGCGCCCAATTACCACTTTTGTCTATATACTCACCCGCGTCATGCACATCTAAGCCCAGCCAATGGCCAGTGCGGTGCATGTAAAATTGGCGATAACTGCCAGTTTCTAACACCTCTTCTACCG
>JAYSRS010000656.1:0-7928 GCA_043720935.1 Saprospiraceae bacterium | reverse complement strand
TTGAAATCGGGCGTTTTGGGATTTTATTACCGAGATTTTGCAGCTACGCCGCAATGAGATACCCCTCAGTATTTTGCGACGTAAAACCGATAATTCCGATTGAAAATACACCAAATAGTGTAGATAATATTAATTTAAACATAAGTTTAATTATGAATCATACCCCTCAGTATTTTGCTTGAAAATACGCATTTTTAAGAAAAAATACTGAGGGGTGTTTTAAAAGAAATTCTAGCTTTGCCGCGCAATAAAATTTATTTATGGAAAATATAAATATCAAAAACCTCCGAGACGCGCTTGTACAGTCGCCCGACAATGGTTTTTTACGAAAAATGCTCGCCGATGCCTTGCTTGCCGCCGAGCAACCGATGGAAGCCGAAGCCGAATACAAAAAGGCATTGAAACTTTTACCGACCGATTTGGACATCAAATTGCGGCTTGCCGAGGCTTTTTTCAAAAATGGGAAATATTCGGAAGCCGAAGTCGTAGCAGAAGAAGTCATTGCGGCGAAGTTTTTTCCTGCGAATATGTACCTGCTTTTGGCGCGCATTGCGCTCAATCGAGACGATTCAAAACGGGCGCATGCGTTGTACCACCAGTCAATTTTGATGGACAATGCCTTGGAGGACGGTAATCTCAAACAAGCGATTCACGACGCGTTATTGAAGAGCAATCTCGCCGTTTCGATTGACAATAATTTGGCAAATGACGACACTTTGGATGCGCTTTTTGCGGATGTTGAGAAGCCACGCATCGCGTTTAAAGATGTGGGCGGCATGACGGGCGTCAAATCTGAAATTGACCTAAAAATCATTCAACCGCTTAAAAATCCTGCAATTTATGCTGCTTTTGGTAAAAAAATCGGCGGCGGTGTGATGTTATACGGCCCGCCAGGTTGTGGTAAAACCTTGCTCGCTCGCGCAACGGCGGGAGAAATCAAGGCAAATTTTATCAACGTTGGTATCAACGACGTTTTAGATATGTGGCTCGGCAATTCTGAAAAAAATCTTCATGATGTGTTCCAACAAGCCCGTGCGAGCAAGCCGTGCGTCTTGTTTTTTGACGAAGTTGACGCGCTCGGGGCCAACCGTTCGGATATGCGGCATACGAATACGCGGTTTATTATCAACCAATTTTTGGATGAATTGGATGGCGTAAAATACTCAAATGACGGCGTTTTGATACTCGCCGCAACGAATACGCCGTGGTATCTCGACACCGCTTTCAGACGCCCTGGCCGCTTCGACCGCATCATTTTTGTCGCCCCGCCCGACGTGGAAGCCCGTGCCGACATCTTCAAAATTCACCTAAATCCTGTGCCTACTGAGGGAGTTGACGCCGCACAATTGGCCAAACTGACCGACGGTTTTTCAGGTGCAGACATCAAATTGGTCATTGATTTGGCCGTTGAAGCAAAATTGCCCGAATCCCTGCGCCTCGGTCGCGTTATGCCTGTCATGACTTCGGACTTGAAAACAGCTATCGGCAGACACCGCGCTACAACAAAAGAGTGGTTTGGAACGGCTAAAAATCACGCGTTGTATGCCAACGAAAGCGGCTTGTATGACGATGTTTTAAGGTATTTGAAAATAAAAAAATAAATTAAACAATTGGATGAAATAGACCCCTCAGTATTTGTACATAAAAAACTCATTTTCAAGCATTTACGCGATAAAATATGGACGCAACTGAAACCCACTTAGCCCGAGCGCGGCATCTTTTCAACATTCATCGGTTCGATGCGGCACGGCAAGAAGTCGAGCAAGCCCTTGCTTTTGACCCCGAAAATATGGAGGCTTTGGAATACTTGTCATTGATTTGTTATAACACGAAGGACTATAAAAATGGGCTAAAAGCGGCAGAACAAATGCTGGGCAAACGCCCCGATAGTTCAATGGCGCATTATTGTGCGAGTTTGAATTTAGTTAAACTCAAAAAATTGCCTGAAGCGGAGGCGCATATCCACGAAGCCTTGGCTTTAGATGCTAACGAACCTGAGTTTTACGCCATGTTGTCGCATATCTATATCGAAAAAAAAGACTTTGAGACGGCCTTGCAAATAGCCGAAAATGGGCTTGAAATAGACCCTTCTGACTTGGAATGCCTCAATTATCGAACGATTTGCTTGACAAAACTGGGGCGAAAAGAAGAAATACATTATGCTGTCCTCGAAACCCTCGCGGCTGCACCCGACAATGCCTACACGCATACGAATGTCGGTTGGTCGAAATTGGAATTAGGTGATTATCAAGGCGCAAAACAGCATTTTGCAGAAGCTTTGCGCCTCGACCCAAGCTACGAATACGCTCGTGACGGGATGCTCGAAGCCTTGAAAGCGAAGAACTTTTTTTACCGTTATTTCCTGTTTTACGTGTTTTGGTTGTCCAAAAAAACGGAGAAAAACCAATGGGCGTTTATTGTTGGCATCTATTTCGGTACGCAAGTAATTGGCCGATACAGTGACGATTATCCATTTTTGACGCCAATTTTCTATATTTTGGTTGGATTTGCCTTGTTAACGTGGGTCATTAAGCCATTTTTTAACCTTGTTTTACGTTTCGATTCTGTTGCCCGTCATGCGCTCAATGACGACGAACGGCACGGCTCGACTGTTGTAGGCGTAGGCATTTTAGGCGCAATAACTGCGTTAAGTATCGCGTTTTTTAGAGAAAATCAGCATATTTATTGGCAAGCTGTTGCTGTCTTTTTTGGGATTTCAATGATACCTACATCGCGGTATTTTATGACAGAAGACGAGGATTTACGTAAAAAAGTGGGTATTTATGCGGTAGCAATGCTTGTCGTCGGCGGTTTGTCTTTAACCCTTTTGCCAGGTTTGTATAACATTTTTTTGTATAGCTTCCTAGGCTTTCAAATTGCTTACAATTATTGGGCCGTCCGCGCCTAACTAACGTACAGGCGACTTTAGTCACCCTCAATCGGGCATAAAAAAAGCCATTTTTTACGTAATTTTACGTAAAAAATGGCTTTTTTTATGCCCGATACTTTGATACCGACATTAAAAAGTGCTAAAAACGGATTTTTTTGCATCTAAGAATCCGTTAGGATTCACACATTTGTAGATAAAAAACAACGAACAATTTTCACGAATCCGTTAGGATTCGCACGTTAACGACCCGACAAACGTGTGAATCCTAATCAGTTTAATCTGTGGCCCATGTCGTGCAAAATGTACGGTAGTTAAAAAATTGATAATCAACGTATTACAGACTCAAATTCGACATCCGACATCCCAAATCCAACATCGAATCAGCCTTGCGTTTTTATCTGCTCTATCAATTGTTGAATGGCAGGAACGGCGTTTGCTTGCGTGGTTTGTGCCAATTTCAAGGCTTTTTCAGCATTTGTCAAGGCGTCCGATTTTTTACCGTTGCGGTGCAATGTTTGGGCGTAGAGGTAGTAATATTCAACCAAACCACCGTTTTCAGCCGCTTTTTTCAAGTATTTTTCGGCGTCTTGCAAGACGGGTTTTTCGTTTGGAAAGGCATCCGTCATTTGTTTTGCAATCGCGTAGAGGCTACGGGCGTCGTTTTTACCGCCTTTTTTTAAGGCCGTTTCACAGGCTTTGCAGTAGTTTTTGACATCGCTCGTCGCCTTAAAAAATGTCATATCGGAAGCTGCGGCGAAGGCATCGGCCTTTTCGGGCAAATGCGCTTTCATTTTAGCTTTTGCTTCATTTTGTAACTCCACCGACTTGAACTGAACCGCATTTGCCGCCGTTTTTTCAATCGCTTCTTCGATGCGGTCTTTCACTTGCTGTTCAGAATACAAGGCCGCAATCGCCGCCCGATTTTTAACCAATAAATCAAAAACCTTAGAATCTGCTTGTGACGTGCCTTCAAAAATGATTTTTTGCGTCATTGGCAACGACATATCCGCTTTTTGCAAATAGTCATTGACGATTTTAAGGCTCGATTTGCCCGCCCGATTGAGCGAACGGACGTAGCTGTAAATCAGTTCAGGCTCCCGTTTGCCTTCGGCGTAAGCCTTTTCAAACTCTTTTGAATTGTCTATTTTTCCTAATGCTTGACGTGCCGTCGTGATAAAACCGTCCGTCGGCAACGCCCCGACATTCCGTTGCACCAAGCCCCCTTCGGCATTCAAAAACAGCAAAGTTGGATAAGCCGACACGTCATATTTTCGGCTCAAATCGGGGCCTTCGCCCTTTTCCATGTCCATTTTCAAGCAAATAAAGTTGCTATTCATGAATTTTCCGACTTTTTCATCCACAAAAACGGTCGCTGCCATCCGCTTGCACGGCCCGCACCACTCGGCGAAAGCGTCCATGAAAACGAGTTTATTTTCCGTTTTGGCTTTCGCCAATCCTTCGGCAAACGTGCCGTGGAAAAATTCAATACCTTGTGCATAGGTCGTTGCAAGGCTCAAAACGAGGGCTATCGAAAGTAAGAAGATTTTTTTCATCTTAAATAAAATTGTTAATTGAATAAAATTGAGTTTATCCACAGATTTGACAGATTAGCACGGATTATTTGTCAATTAAAAAAACTAAAATCCGTATTAATCCGTGAAATCGGTGGATGAAATTGTTGAAATAATGTGTTTAAAAACGCCTAAACGCGTCAAAAGTTGCCAAAATACTGAGGGGTCATTTCTCTTAAAAATCATTGTTGCTTGAATTTGTAAATAAAGATATAGCTTACCTCTCCACTTTCAAGCTCACCTACAATTCTGTCTTCTTTGTCAATAATAAATTTTTGAGGTAAGGAAAAATTGGCATCAGACAATAGAATCGTATCGTTTTTTATTGCATAATGCCCATGATAAGTGCCTTTTGTACAATTGAAATGAAAGTTGAAAGTGCCATCTTCCCTAAATTCCATCGAAGTTCCTCCCATTAACTTAGAGCCTTGTAGTTTGTAATAATAAGCGTCAAATTTATCAAAAGAAGCGTCGTAAGTACCCGTTTTAAAATTTGTTTCGATTTCATTAGGGCGGCAACTCAATAAACATAATATCCATACCGAGAATAGCATTAGAATTTTACGTTTTTTCATCTTCAAATAGGTCGTTTAAAATGGTGAATTAATGTTTTTTCTCTTGAAAATTGCCAAAATACTGAGGAGGTGTTAGTGATTTAAAATTTGACAACTTTTTCAAAAGTTGTCAAATTTAAGACCTCCGACTAATCATGTCCTTCATAAACCAAGCCTATTTTCTGCCGAACGGCGTCCAAAGTTTCCATCAAATCAAGGCTAAATGAATGTGGAATGACGGGGCTTTGCGTCAAATTTTTAGCTAAACACCGATTGACTTCCATGATTTCAAACTGATAACCATATCCATCATACGGCATTCGGACGGTTTCTTTTTTCGGTTTATTAAAACCATCGTACAGATAAACCTCAAAAAAATGGGGATGATGAAACCTCGGCGGAATGTGAATATAGCCTTTTTCGCCAAAAATATAGGCTTCAATTGGCAATTCCGCCGTAACGGACGTATTTAGTAAAGCGATTTCTTGGTTGCCATAACCAAACTGCAAAGCGCAGGTTTCGTCAATGCCCGTCGTTTTGTTTTTTGTGGCCAATGCATTGATAATCACGGGTTTACCAAATATAGATTGTGCCAATGTAAGTGGATAAACACCAATGTCCAACAATGAACCACCGCCTTGTTTGATGTCATACAGTCTTGATGACGGGTCAAAAGGCAAATAAAAGCCAAATTCGGCTTTTATACTGAGGGGTCTCCCAATGACGCCGTTTTCGACCAATTCAATCACTTTTTGAAACGCAGGAATACAACGCGACCACATAGCTTCCATAAAGAAAGTTTGGTATTTGTCAGCTGCTTCCAACATCATTTTTACTTGATTGAAATTCATCGCTAACGGCTTTTCACACAAGACGGGAATGCGCCGTTTCAAGCATAAAAGCGCGTTTTCGCAATGCTTTTCATTGGTTGAAGCAATGTAAACAACGTCTAAATGTGGACAATTGACAATCGCTTCATAGCTGCCAAAAGCGTATTCTGCACCGTACTGACGGGCAAATTCTTGGGCGCGACTGCGGTCGCTCGATGCCACCGCGTGTAGTTTCGCATTAGGAACGAGGCGCATATCTTGCGCGAATTTGTGGGCGATTCTTCCCGAACCAATGATGCCCCAATTGAGCTGTGCTTTCATTTTCTCTCCTGCTTGTTTTAAAAATTGAGGGTAAAGTAAGGGTTTATCCACTTTTAGGCGCATAAAAATTACCTTTGTGGCAAAATTTTAAATTTAGACAAATGACTTTTGATGATTTGGGGTTGAATAAACCAATTTTGAACGCTTTAAATGACCTTGGTTATACGCAACCGACTTCGATTCAAGCCAAAGCCTTCAACGTGATGTTGTCGGGAAAAGACGTAATTGGCATCGCGCAAACGGGTACGGGCAAGACGCTCGCCTATCTTTTGCCGTGCTTGCAACAATGGAAATTTACGAAAGTACGGGATTTAGAACCCAAAGTGTTGATTCTCGTACCGACCCGCGAACTCGTTGTTCAAGTCGTTGAGGAGGTTCAAAAACTGATACGCTACATGAATATCACCGTCGGCGGCATCTACGGCGGCACGAGTATCAACGGGCAAGTGACGATGATTCGAGGTGGAATAGATATTTTGGTCGCTACGCCAGGCCGACTTTTGGACATGGTGCATAAAGGCGAATTGCGCTTGAAAAACACCAAAAAATTGATTATTGACGAAGTAGATGAAATGTTAGAACTGGGTTTTCGGTTTCAATTGGTAAAAATTTTTGATGAAATGCCCGAAAAAAGGCAGAATTTGATGTTTTCGGCCACCATGACGGATAAGGTAGAAGTATTAATTAATGGTTTTTTCAATTATCCCGAAAAAATTGAAGCAGCACCAACGGGGACGCCCCTTGAAAACATCGAACAATCGGCCTACTATGTGCCAAATTTCAACACCAAAATCAATTTGTTGAAGGAATTACTGAGGGGCCATGCGGAGATGACAAAAGTCTTGGTTTTTGCAGGAACGAAGAAATTGGCCGACTTGGTTTTTGAAGAAATTGACCCCGAATTTCCCGAACAAATCGGCGTTGTTCACGCCAATAAAGCGCAAAGCAAGCGTTTTGATACCGTCAAATTGTTTCATCAAGGCACATACCGCGTCTTGATTTCGACCGATTTAATTGCCCGAGGCATTGATATTTCGGAAGTGACCCACGTTATTAATATGGACACGCCCGACACGGCAGAAAATTATATGCACCGCATAGGTCGAACAGGCCGCGCCGATAAAAAAGGGATTGCGATTACCTTCATCACCGAAGCCGAAAAAGAGCATAAAACCGCCATCGAAACGCTGATGAATCAGCCGATTCCGATGCTCCCGTTGCCCGAAGATTTGACGATTTCGGACGTGCTGATTGACGCCGAATTGCCCCAAATTATCATGAAATCGCCCGTTATCAAGTTGCCGAAAAAAGAAGAAGGCAACGCGGCATTTCATGAAAAATCGGCAAAACGCCAAAAGGTTAACAATAAAATTCGGCGGCGCGATAAGATGCAAGCGAAGTACGGAAAGCCTCAAACGCGTGGACAGAAACCAAAAGGTAAAAAATAAGACCCCTCAGTATTTTGCTTAGAAAAAGCCGCTTTTTGCTTGAAATTCAAGTAAAAACGGCTTATTTTATACCAAATACTGAGGGGTCTCATTTTGAATTAAATTTATGTTTAAATTAACATTATCTACCCTATTTGGTGTATTTTTAACAAATATTTTACAAAACACATACAACGTATTCTGTTTATTCTGAACCTTTAGAATTCTTAAATATTCGGAATTATCGGTTTTATGTCGCAAACCAATTTTTAAGTAAAAAATGGTGTTTTTGCGGCAAAAGATTTAGGAAATTTGCAAAATTTCCTAAATCTGAC
>JAYSRS010000655.1:0-7933 GCA_043720935.1 Saprospiraceae bacterium | reverse complement strand
CATAGAAGTAAGAATTTAAGTGGTAGAATACTCAAATTTACTACTTTTTGTGACTTCGGGAAATCTTATTTTAACTCTTAATTCGCATAAATTATCTTCTTTCGACGAATCCATGAAACGGATGCGTGAAGAACTCATAGAGGAGGGTGTTGATGTCAAATGATAGTAATTAATACCCCCATATTTGACCGCTAACTCAAACGTTTGGCGAAACGCCACCATTCAATTTTGAAAGATATGGCTGCAAAAGTTGAAGATTTATTAGAAAACCCATACGAAGGTGATTCATTGGGTAACAATTGCTACAAAGTACGCTTGGCAATTACGTCAAAAGGGAAGGGAAAAAGTGGCGGCGCACGCGTGATTACGTGCGTTCAAATCCAAAATGACGTCCTTTACCTATTGAGTATTTATGACAAAACCGATAAAGATGACCTCGCCGATGGCGAATTAAGCAATTTGCTAAAACAGATTATATAAAAAAAGCCGTGGGCAACCTCGTCCACGGCTCTTCTATTAAGGGGATTCCCCAATCGCCCCTATAACAAAAAAAGCCCATAAACTATTGACAATCAATAATTTACGGACTTCGTTTGTGGGAAGAGAGGGAATCGAACCCACGACACAAGGATTTTCAGTCCTTTGCTCTACCGACTGAGCTACCTTCCCAAACCACTTTCCTTAAAAAGCGACGCAAAGGTACATTTGTTTTTTACGTTTCCAAACCTTTTTGAAAAAAAAATATTTTTAAATTCATTTTCAAAGAAACCTATGTGTTTACGGCACTTTTTTTACCCCACAATAGCCTCAAACATTGTGGGCCACTGATTGGGTTGATACGCCTGATTTACACTGATTTTCTTTATGGTTTCCTAGAAAAATCAGTAAAAATCAGTCGTATCAGCCCAATCAGTGGCCCATAAAATCTTAAAGCGGAAATTGCTGTTTCCGAATACGCGCAACCTTGAAACCTGAAATTTGAAATCTGAAATTTTTATCACTTATTTGTTTCAAACAAAAAAATACAAAATGTGGAAAAAGATTTCTGCTAACGGCGAAAAAATTATTTAGTTTTGCCCCATGAGTGAATTCGTTGTCTCCGCCAGAAAATACCGCCCACAGAAATTCTCTGAAGTTGTCGGTCAAGCCCACGTATCGCAAACGCTGAAAAATGCTTTGCGGACTGACCACGTGGCACATGCTTTCTTGTTTTGCGGCCCTCGTGGCGTCGGCAAGACGACAAATGCACGGATTTTGGCCAAAATTCTGAACTGCACCAATCGAGATGCGGAGTATGAAGCGTGCAACGCTTGTCAGTCGTGTCAATCGTTCAATCAAAGCGCGTCGTTCAATATTTTTGAACTCGACGCGGCATCCAATAATTCGGTTGAACACATCCGTTCGCTCGTTGAGCAGACGCGTATTCCGCCGCAACAAGGTAAATACAAGGTTTTTATCATTGATGAGGTGCATATGTTGACGACGGCGGCCTTCAATGCCTTCTTAAAAACGCTTGAAGAACCCCCTGCTCATGCGATTTTTATCTTGGCAACGACGGAAAAACACAAGATTATTCCAACGATTTTGTCGCGTTGTCAGATTTTTGATTTTCGACGGATTCAGATTCCAGATACCGTTGAACATCTCCAAAAAATCTGTACGACTGAGGGGATAACCGCCGATGCGGATGCTTTGCACATCATCGCGCAAAAATCAGACGGCGCGCTTCGAGACGCTTTGTCCATCTTCGACCGCATCGTTTCGGCCTCGACAGATAAGACGATTACTTACGATAGCGTGATTGAAAATTTGAATGTATTAGATTACGATTATTTTTTCAAACTCACCGACGCGCTGCTTTCCGAAGATTTACCTACCGTTTTCACAACCTTCGACGACATCATGCGCCGAGGCTTTGACAGCGATATTTTTATCGGTGGCTTGGCCGAACATTTGCGTAACTTATTGGTTTGCAAGGATATACAAACGTTACAATTATTGGAAGTGGGTGAAAATCTGAAAGCCCGTTACCAACAGCAAGCCACATTATCGTCTACGTCTTTTGTTTTGACGGCCCTGAACTTGTGCAACGATTGCGACATCAATTTCAAAATGGCGCGCAACAAACGCCTCCACGTTGAAATGGCTTTGGTCAAAATGACCTACATCGGTCGCGCCCTCAATTTGTCGGCGCAACCCACATCCCTTGAAAAAAAAACGGCTGACGGAAGCACCGTAATTCCTAAAACGCCGACGCCTCAAACACTTTCAACGCCGCCCGTTAAAACGGAGCAGACCCCTCAGTATTCGACCGTTCAGCCGCCTCTAAGCGTGGCCAATGAGCCTCAAAATGTCGAATATGCCCGAGATGCCTCCATTCCGCAGTCGAATGACGCCGCTACATCCGCACCGATAAGCGATGAGCCGCCGCGTTCGGGCGTTTCGACCGCTAAAAGCGTGGTAATGACGCCGCCTTCGATGCCTAAAATAGGGTCTTTGGAATCCATTGCGGCTCTGATTCAGGAAGAAGAACGGATTTTGCAACAGTCCGTTTCTAAGTTATCGCTCGAAAATTTGATGGAATCATGGAAGAAAAATGCCGAAACGCATGAATCGCCTTCTACAAAATACGCTTTGCAAACCGCTCAATTGAGTTTGGAAGGTAAAAAAATCACCGTCAGAGTGGGTTCTACGCTCATGGTCGGCATGATTAAACAAGAGCTAAAACTGTCCGATTTCCTTCGTTTTGACTTAAATGACCATGCTTTGACGCTTGAAGTCGTCTATGACCTCGCCCTCGCACCCGAAGAATCCACGACTGCACCGCCGTCAAAACGGTATCTGACGCCCCGCGATAAACTCAAACTGATGATGGAAGTCAATCCACTCGTTAAAGATATGGCGTTTAGGCTTAATTTGAAACCCGACGAGTGAGGAAGTTTCACACAGAGTTCGCCGAGAACACTGAGGTTTTTATTTTTCGCATTCTATAAAATGTGTATGATTTTTGGAATAAGTAATAAGCAAATGGTAAGAAAGTCATTTTTTATTCATATTTCAACAAAGACACGTCGTCATTGCTTCGTGCCTCGCAATGACGACGTGTCTTTGTTAAATTTAGTTGAAGTTAATCAAGTATGATACTATGAATTATAGTTATGCCTTACTCATAATGTTAAAAAAAAATCAATAAAAAACGCTGTGTTCTCTGTGAACTCCGTGTGAAACGTGAAACCACCGTACTAAAACACATGTCAAAAAATGTCGAAACAGAAATCCAACGCGCCTAAAAATGCGCTCAAACAGGCCCCTCAGTATAAAACAGAAAAAAACGCAAAAGCGGCTTCTTCCCCGCTTTTTGATGGCTATTTACCGATTTTAGGCGTTCTAACAATCACTTTTCTCGCCTTTTTACCGACGTTTCAAAACGGATTTGTCAATTGGGATGATGATTTGAACATCAACAAAAATAAATTTATCAATGAATTAAGCATTGATAATATCCGAAATATATTCACTTCTACCGTCATTGGTAACTACAATCCTTTGTCCATTTTGAGTTTTGCGATGGAACGCGCCCTTTTTGGTGCAGAAAACCTGTCGTTGGTCATTCATACAAATAATCTTTTCTTGCATTTGACAAGCGTCTTTTTGGTGTGGCGCATCGTCGGTGCGATGGGTTTCACGAAGTGGTCAGCTTTGGGTGTTGCCTTGTTATTTGGTATTCATCCGATGCGCGTTGAGTCAGTCGCTTGGGCAACGGAACGGAAAGACGTTTTGTTCGGCGTTTTTTATTTTGCAGCACTTTTGCAATACGTAAAATATTTAAAATCAACGGATTATCGCTTTTCTAATCGGCATTTTTTGACAGCTTTTGGCTTGTTTGTCCTTGCGCTTTTTGCTAAAGTTCAAGCCGTCAGCCTACCCCTCAGTATGTTGGCACTCGATTATTATTTTCAACGGCCTTTGAATTTTAAACTTGTTTTTGAGAAAATTCACTTTTTCATTGGCTCATTAATTTACGGCTCATTGACGCTTCTTACCTTGCAAAACGCTAAAAGTTTGTCGCAAAGCGATACACTTTACACATTTTTGGAACGCCTCGTGATTGGTTTTCATTCCTACGCCGTTTACGTCGGTAAATTCATTTTTCCGTGGATAATGTCGCCTTTGTACCCCTATCCCGCAACGATTCCGACGGAATTTTACTTGACATCTTTGCTTTTTATAGCCTCCGTTATCGGCATCGTTTGGGCTTTCAAACGCGGCATGACGGTACTCGTTTTTGGATGGGTTTTCTTTTTTGTCAATTTTATTTTCCTCGCGCAAATCGTCGGTGCAGGTCAAGGTTTCCTTGCCGACCGCTTCACCTATATTCCATATTTCGGTTTTTTCATTCTTTTAGCGGCTTATACTGAGGGGGTACTTTTTAAGGGAATTAAAAAGGGAAAATTAAAAATTCAAGAAGAAACGACCACATTTGTTAGCGAAAGCATGGTTAGAAGAGTGCCGTCTTCGGTGGTTAAATATGGTTTTATGGCTTACGCGCTCCTTTGTTTTATTATGACTTTTCAACAAACAAAAGTGTGGCAAAACGGCGAAACTTTGTGGACAAAAGCCCTTGAATACGACGACAATGCGACAACGGCGTGGGAAAATCGGGGCATTTATTTTAGAGATAAAAAGAATTATAAACGCGCTTTGGGTAATTTAGACACCGCACTTTTAATCAAACCGAAATTTGCCGATGCCTACAACAGCCGTGGTAAAACGCATGTTGATATGAACAATCCGACGGCGGCTTTGGCTGATTTCACGGCGGCTATCCGTGAAAAACCGAGTTTGGCGGAGGCGTGGGCGAATCGCGGGAATGCGTTTGGGCAGTTGGGTAAGTTGGATTCGGCCTTGACAAACATCACGGAAGCCTTGCGTTTAGACTCAACTTTGGCGAGTGCCTATCTTGGTCGCGGCAATGTTTACGGGATTTTGGGCAATTTTGACGCCTCCGTTCAAGATTTGACACGCGCCCTCGCGCTCGAACCTGAAAGCGCGGATGCCTTGCTCAATCGAGCGATTACGTATAAAGATATGAAACAATTGGATAAAGCGTTGGCCGATAATGACCGTTATTTGACCTTAAAAAAGGACAATCCAAGTATGTGGCTTAATCGTGGTATGTTGAAAACGCAATTGGGCAGACCCGCCGAAGCCTTGCCCGATTTCGACGAGGCGATTCGCTTAAACGGCTTGGACGGTGGTTTTTATCTCGAACGGGCGCGCTGTTACCGCTTATTAGGCAATGCGGCGGCTATGCGTGCCGATGCTCAAACGGCTCGCGCACGAGGCGTTCAAAATATTGAAAGCGAGTTGTTGAATTAGATAATTGTCTTAATATAAAAGATTTTTTAGTTAAAATTTTGTGAAATAACATTTTTAGGGTACGTCCCTATTGACTTTTTCATAAAATAAGACCAATTTGCACTTTTTTTGAGACTATACGACTAACAAACGACAACTATTTCTAATGAGAAAGATATACTACACATTCACCTTACTACTCTTTTTTAATGTCCTCAATGCCCAAACCGCCGAAGAAGTCGTCGAGCAATACCTTATCACGATGGGTGGCGGCAAATTTTGGAAAAACATTGAAGCAACGCGTCAAATCGGCATTGTGTCTATCGAAGGCATGGATTTGCCCTGCATGATTCTGCAAGCACGGCCCAATTTGATGTACATCGAACTCACGCTCGATACGACTGAAAATAAGAAAATTATTGATGCGTATGACGGCAAAACCGCTTGGGCGCGCAACCCTTTCACCCTCTCATTGCTGCCGATAATCAAGGATTCGGTCGAGACAAAAGAGGTCGCTTCCGACGCTTTTGAAGACGAATTAGTGGATTATGAAGCCAAAGGTCACACTATCAGGCTCGACAGCACCGAAGAAATCAGCGGCAAAAAATGCTTTCGCCTCGTTTTAACCCGCAAAACGGGCGATGAAAAAGTGTTCCTCATCAACACCGAAAACTTTTCGTTGATGGTGATTCGCTCCTTCGTGAATGGGAATAAAAACGAACCGATTGAGTTGTATCTGAACAGTTACAAAGAAGTCGCAGGTGGTTTATTGCTGCCAAAAACGATGGAAGTGATGATTAACGGCGAAGTAATGCGCTCCATCAAAATCGAAAAAGTGGAAGTCAATCCGACATTCGACAAAAAGATTTTTTCGCCAATTAATTGACTATCAATTATTTATAAAGACATTTAATTCTCCAAGGGTTACAAACCCTTGGAGAATTTTTATTTTATTCAATTTTATCCAAAAAGAGGGGATACTTTCCAACGAAAGTACCCCCTCAGTATAAAAGCCCTTTTTTAGCATTCACGGACTAAAGTCCGCGCTACCATTTTAACGCCGTTCAATAAACGCTTCAAGCATTTTCAAACCATCCGCTTCTGGCACAAAATAGCTAAAATGATGGGCTGGAATAATCTCAATTTTTACGTTTTTTTGGCTACCCGCGCTACCAATTGAGGCATTAGGCACAACTATATCGTTGTCTTCTCCAAAAAAAGTGTCCGACACGGCGTACATTTTCCGCGACCTAAAATGTTCAATCACCTTGCGGAATGTGCCTTCCACATCTTTTTCAGGCGTAATCAACAATTTTGTATTGCCCACTACAATCCGATACGGCACACCCGCGTCGGGCGAGGCGTTGAGTTGTTGAAAAAATGGGGAATTAGGTACTTGCTGCTTCACCGTCACCAAGGCCGTGTCCACCGCTTTGCCAAGCCAACTAATCGGCGTTGCCCATGGTTTGAGGAAAGGTACGCCGTTAATAATCATCGTAAACAAGACTTGCAAGTTCTCGTGCAAAGCAGGAATTGCAGAACCCGCGTTCGGCGTTCCGAGCATAACTAATTGAGACACAACGTTTTTGCCCGACCGACGCTCAATAAACCACCGACTCACCAAGCCGCCCATCGAGTGCGCCACAATGTCAAATTGCTTGCCGTGACCCGCTTTCAAACCCACTTCGGCGAGCTTGGCTTCCAGCATTTCCGCCGTTTTTTCAATCGGCGTGTTGATGCTTTCGTAATTAAAAGTCAAGGCCAAATCGTAGGCACTTTTCATATTTTTACCACCAACAGCCACGCTACGGCGCAGAGATTTCGGCAATTCCGACGTCGAACCCGCAAAACCGTGGATAAATAGCACGATTTTTTTAGCTTTGTCAACCTTGTTTTTCAAGGCTGCTTTGTCGGTGTCATAGTCAAAAATTTCGGGGTCGTCGGAGTAGTTCACCGCTTGCAATTGCGGATAATCGAATTCACCCGTAAGTGGCTTGACAAACATCTTTTTCAAGAAAATTTTAATCGCACCGCCTACCGCACGTTCGCCCGAAGCATTCGCCGAAGGCAACATATTAATCGTCAGTACCCCCTCAGTATTGGCGTTGCCGAGTGGTAAATACAAGCCACTTTCTTTGTCGTAGCCCAACGGCAATAACAATTCGTCGTCAGCCAAAGTACCTAAAAATTTGATTTTCAATGGATTAGACTTAGAAATCTCTCCTGATACGTCCGAAATTTCCAAAACATCAAGCGGCGGTGCGTTGCCCATGCCTTCGGCAAACGCCCCGTTTGCGAGTTGGTCATTGCCGCGCATCAAAGGGAAATGGGCACCGCCCAAAGCCCGTTTTGTCTCCGCCGTTGAAGACAAAGTGGCCTTTGCCGAAAAGCCACTTGGCGCGGTAATTTCAACCATTTCACTGATTTTACGCGCCGTATTTGCCGCCAAAGCAACTCCGGGCATCGGCGAAATAATGCGGAACGAACGGTCAAAAGTCCGCCAATCTTGCAATGGAACGGTTTTTCGACCAATCGCCCTATCGCCACTGCCGATATTCTTGGTGTCAAGCGGCAA